>NZ_BJXJ01000155.1 GCF_007990935.1 Vibrio sagamiensis NBRC 104589 | reverse complement strand
CTCTCCTGCACCCTCATCTTCGGTTCATCACGACGCAATCAAAAATCAAACTGGCCTTTGTTCAAGGTTGTTGCAACAAGCCCTACTAAAGTAAGGGGAACTCTAAAGTACGAAGTTCAAGATCATTTTGGTTTGGACTCTAAAGACATTAACCACTCACTAAAAGATGGTATCCAGCAATACGAACAAATGGATGATTTTCGTTCTTGGTATTTACTTCAACACTATAAAGGTTACGCTTATAAACCTTTTATAACGAAGATGGAATTTGAATTGTGAGAAAAATAATAGAAAAATCTCTACTCTTTTCCCCTTTTTATCCTGTGATATATATCCCATTTTCTGACTCTGGTAATCTTTTTTCATTACCAGGGGCTTTTATTGCTACATTTATATTAAGTGTAATCTTCTTATTATATACATTTTTTAAAAAAAGATGGGTCTGGTTTGGTTGTTATATTACTTTAATTGCCTCCATTTTACTTTTTATTTTATTCCTTCCCTATATTTACGATTTTCTATAGCTATAACGGACTTGTTGCAAAAATT
>NZ_BJXJ01000154.1 GCF_007990935.1 Vibrio sagamiensis NBRC 104589 | reverse complement strand
ATCGAAGCGCTACAAAAGGGTACGTATGTAGACCCAAGTAATCCAACAGCCGAGGAAATTCAGGCAGTAATTGATTCCGTTAATACCAGTGAAGCTAACTTGGCCGCGGTTGCAGAAGACATCGCAGGTAATGCAGATGGTGTCACTGTTACTCCAGAGCAGTTGAATGAGATTGAAGGTGTAGATGGAGCGACAGCAGATCATCTGGATGAGTATGTCGAAGCACTACAAAAGGGTACGTATGTAGACCCATCTAATCCAACAGCGGAAGAAATCCAAGCGGTGATTGATACAGTCAACAATAGCGAAGGGGGGATCGATGCTGTAGCGGAAGACATTGCGGGTAATGCGGATGGTGTCACTGTTACTCCAGAGCAGTTGAATGGCATTGACGGTGTAGACGGTGCGACGATTGATAATCTGGATGAGTATGTTGAAGCACTACAAAATGGTACATATGTAGACCCGAGTAATCCAACTGCTGAAGAAATTCAGGCAGTAATTGATGCAGTCAATACCAGTGAGACCAACTTAGCGGCAGTCGCAGAAGATATTGCAGGTAATGCGGATGGC
>NZ_BJXJ01000153.1 GCF_007990935.1 Vibrio sagamiensis NBRC 104589 | reverse complement strand
GGCTTTGTTGACGCGCTCATTAAATCACCAATTTTGATTTGAGCGTGCCTTACTTTATCATAGCCATCTATCTTCGTTTCCAGTTCAAAAATAATGCCTTACAAATACAACGAATCCAGACGTCATCACTTCAAAAAGCCTACCTATCGGCAAACCAATTATGCCGTATACAACCAAAGTCTTCGTGATCGTGGGCGCATTGATATCTGGTTATCTGACGACATCATAGAGAACTGGCAAACTGAGCAACGCTCTTACGATGGTACAGGGTCATCACCAAAATACCCAGACAGCACACTTATGGCATGCCATTATTTGAGACTCGTATTCAAACAACCTTTCCGCCAGACTCAAGGCTTTATCGATAGTCTCCTCAAGGAAATGGGTCACACAAACCTCTCCTGTCCTGACTTTTCGTGTCTATCAAAGCGTCTCACTAAGCTTGGACTTAAGGCCCCAAGATTCAAAAAAACAGACAAACCCGATGAAGATTTAGCGGCGATAGCCATTGATTCCACTGGCCTGAAAGAATTTGGCAAGGGTGAATGGCACCAGGAAAAACATAAAGTTAACG
>NZ_BJXJ01000152.1 GCF_007990935.1 Vibrio sagamiensis NBRC 104589 | reverse complement strand
CTGTTTTTGCAAAGATTGCATGATAGGAATAAGAAAAGCGGCTGAAAGCCATATAGAAAGTGTTAGCTATATTACGAGAGTACTAAGGATTTATTATGACTCCAGAACAAAAAATGGCGAGGTTAAAACGTCTAGTTTCTGCTGCAAGAAGTTTGGTTACAGGCCAGCAAGGAATCACGTTAGCAGCTAATCATGTTTTGCGTTGCCTTTATGATTTGGGCGATGATTGGGTAGAAAGTTATCCTATATACACAGAATTTAGAAGTGCTTTGCCAGCAGAAGTACCAATATCTACAGAGCGGCTATTATGGCATTTTGATAAAGTTCTTGAGCTCGATCCTTTGCTGGCTAAAGTTGAATATAATTTTCGTGCAAAACTAATGTCTGAGTCTTTTTTAATCATTGGAAAATACAGCTAACAAACTGTTCAGGAGTGATTTGCAACGCGTTGTATTTTTGCTATGCGTACTGCTGATCTGATTAAGTAATGCTGGACAATAACGTAACGAATTTATCCATACTTTTTCTAATACAATTTTGGTACGTTAGAATCTATACTCTAGCTCACTTTTGTCCAAA
>NZ_BJXJ01000151.1 GCF_007990935.1 Vibrio sagamiensis NBRC 104589 | reverse complement strand
GTTGTAGTCAACAAAAGGCATGACGTGAAAAGTGGACGACTCGCCAGAAAATACGGAGTTTTTTGTAGGAGATACCTCTCCTTCGCCGGTTGAGGTTATAGTAACCTCATAGATCTGTGTGATCTCAACAGCATCTTTATCATGACACCCACTTAAAGATAAAGCCAGAAGTAAGCTAGGTAAGAACCAGTTTTTTCTATTGTGATGATTCATATTCATTTACCTCATATTTAAAGGTGAAATGTTAATTGCAACTCGACTATTGGCTGCTCGTGCTTGTGGATATTGTGTTAGCACGTGGGAAAGCTCAAATACGGGGCTTTCTCGTAGCTTTGTTCGGATGAACTCAGCATATGACCACTTACATCGAATAATGGAAAAAAAGAAGATGCTTATCATAAGGTGAAATATTCTGTTAATTAAAAATTCATTTATAATGTTACTTATATATGTCATTTGTTTGGTGATAAATTAATCAGAAATATGTTATTATCATGTCAAGAAGCTTGTTGTAAAAACCTCACAACCCGCCAGACTTTAACTATGATTCACCACTGAGCAATGCGTTATGGTCAAGTCTGAATTCAAATGGTGACATTTCACCCC
>NZ_BJXJ01000150.1 GCF_007990935.1 Vibrio sagamiensis NBRC 104589 | reverse complement strand
GTGGCGACAGCCGAGCAAAAAATTTTTGTGGCGACGGCTACAGATTTGAAAGCGGGTTGTGGGAAATGGCTTCAGAGAGATGGTCAGGTGCAAAGTGAGCATAGCGCATTGTCATGCTGATATCAGCATGGCCAAGGATATCTCTTAACACCAAAATATTCCCGCCATTCATCATAAAGTGACTAGCGAAAGTATGACGCAAAACATGAGAAGCTTGGCCAGAGGGAAGGGTAACCCCTAGTTTATTCTTTAAGATGTAGCAGAAAGGGGTATAGCATTCTTGAAATAACTTTTCTGAGGTAGGTTTATATATCTCATGGTAAAGCTCTTCTGAGATGGGTACAGAGCGATTTTTCTTCGTTTTAGTGTTGGTAAATGTCACTTTAAATTTGCTGAGCTGAGAGCCTTTCAACTGCGCGGCTTCATTCCAGCGTGCATCAACAAAATCTATGGTCCCAGCCATTCGTTGACTGCGAAACGTCGAATACATCTTTGAAGTGAAAGAGGAGGCGATAGGATTCCCCATGACATCCGCCATTTTTAAAAACTTGTTCTGAATAACAGAACCGTTCGCCAGCGTAGCGCCATAGTGAGTGAACCATAGCTC
>NZ_BJXJ01000149.1 GCF_007990935.1 Vibrio sagamiensis NBRC 104589 | reverse complement strand
CATAACGCATTGCTCAGTGATGATTCATAGTTAAATTCTGGCGGGTTGTGAGGTTTTTGCAACAGGCCCATATTAAGAGGTTTATGAATTTATTGGGCTTGTTGCAACAAGCCCCTAAACTTAGCTAAAGTTTGGCTTGTACTCAAAAGCGTTTTCAGCTTCGGAATCTTTAAAGGTGCCTAAGATCTCTTTTTTATTTAACACTGAATTGACTAAAGAATTAGGAAAAACTTGTATTCCATTATTAAACAGTTCTATATTTTGATTAAATATTCGGATAGATGCTCCAATATCTTCTTGCTGTTCAACTATTTGCTTCATTATATTGTTGTAAAGATTAGAAGCTTTTAGCTCTGGATAGTTTTCAACAGCTACCTTCAGCTCTGCAACCAAATCCTTTGTTTTAGTCTCAGCATTACCTAAAGCGACTTTATCCATACTTGAGTCATCAAGATCATTAATTGCTGTCCTTAACTCAGTAATCTGCTTTAATATGGCATACTCAAAGCCTTTATATTGGTTAGCTAACTCTTCTAAATTTGGAATGATTTTATTCTTTTGACGTTCTTGGCTAATTACATCTTGCCGTAAGCGGCCTTCACGTTTGAGCCGATCAATGGCGTT
>NZ_BJXJ01000148.1 GCF_007990935.1 Vibrio sagamiensis NBRC 104589 | reverse complement strand
TTCTGAATAAGGGTCTGTATCTGTAGTTGAAACAAAGCAGTTGTCATCGGTCACTTTCACTATACGACTTTGCCCTGTTGGGGTAACAGAAAAAGAGATTGTATCTCCATCCAGAACCCTTAAAGGTAAAGGGTTTATGCTCACCTCTCCGTCACCGACTACGTTAAAGTTTATATCGTAATATGGTGTTAGGGAATTATATTCTTTTTCTACAAAATCGACGCTCACCTCACACTTCCCTGATGTAGATTTAACGCTGTACGCGCCATCTGAATCAAGAGCCGTGACGTTACAGTTTTTAGGATCGGTGACTGAGACTTTGTCCAAGCGGTAGTTTTCATTGGCTTTCACCCAGAATCCCCTAGACTCTCCAGGTGCTAAAAAGAAGTGCGTAGACTTGACAGATAATCCGTCTTCGGATAATTGAATACTCCCGCCGTCAGTAGGAAAAACTGTCATCGATACCGGATTGTGTAAGCGAACTGGCGTTTTAGGAGATGTGGATTCCTCAAATGTGACATTAACAGTACAATCACTATTAACAGGACCAACTGTGTAGTCAACTGACCCATCGTCATTGGGATTCGGCGAATTAAGAGGACAGTCTCCTTCTGTAACCGAGACGCTATGAAT
>NZ_BJXJ01000147.1 GCF_007990935.1 Vibrio sagamiensis NBRC 104589 | reverse complement strand
CAAGCCCGTTAAACTCGTGTGCTTAACACTTTACGTCAGTGTTCAACGAAACTGGCTTGAGGCTAATTGAACGATGCTGAAACTTCAAGCAACATATGCAACAAGGCTTACATTTTTTCATGTCACTCTAGACCCACTGGCATAGTCTTTATTCACTTACTGGAGGACTCGGCCGTATAAGATTCGAACTTTAGGGTTGTCAGTAACATCGAGATTTATGAGGCGTAAGCCTAACTTCATACGCCATGCTTGAAAGCGACTGACTTTAACTGTTCTGGTTTGCATGCCATTCCCCCTATTGGTCTTCAAGTGCGTCTGCAAGCTTATTTAGAGCGGTTGCCAATCTACGCATATGAGGTATTTCATCAGATAAATCACCTTGCTCGTAGGCTAATTCGATTGATTTTGAGGTTGGGGCTTCATCATGAAAAATTCCACCATAATTGAGACATTGATAAACTTCTATTTCTGCTTTTTTAACTCTTTCGCTATTCATCTCTATTACCTCTGGTTAGTCACGCACATTAGTTTTGTAATTTATATACGCATTGTAATTTAGAGTTAAAAAACAATATATGCAATCGCTCACATGCTTGTTATATCTGTCTCGATTTGATTTTGGTTACGTCGTGATGAGCC
>NZ_BJXJ01000146.1 GCF_007990935.1 Vibrio sagamiensis NBRC 104589 | reverse complement strand
CTCTCCTGCACCCTCAGCTTCGGCGGTTCTGTCGCAAATATAGCTAGAGGTGTGACAGAACCGAAAATTAAGGGACAAATTGCTTTTAGAAAAGTGTTCTGAAAAACTTGAGCAAAACATAGGTTAATTAAACTATCATGAAGGAATTTAAAATATTAACATTCACCTTTATGATAATTTTTTTAGGTTGGTGGTTAGTCTTATCCCCGGTATCTTTTCCTATTAATGATGAATCCAAATACATATACAGTTCAGATGGAAAATGGAAGTTGGTAATATCCCCAATAAAAATAACAACTCCGATATCTTTAGTTCAGCGGATTTTTAATAAGAAATACATCGTTTTATTCGATAAAAATGGGAAGTATGTTGGTCAGAATTCACCATTTTGCACGATGGTTATTAGAGAATATGAAGAATTTTATGTCGGTTTTCCATCTGAACATGATAAATATCTTTACTTTCAACCCGAAGAATGTGATTACACAATACCTATTAATAAAAAAGAGTGGTGGAGTAAAATTATAGAATTTATTTTTTACTGATAATCGTTAATAACAATTCCGTTACTGATGTAATGAAATTAGCTTGTTAAAAAAACGAGGTTGTTGCAACAAGCCCGTGAATCGAATGATGGGGAAGGCGGTCCATCCCAACAATTTTCGAGTCTCTTGTCGAACTTTAGAAGAA
>NZ_BJXJ01000145.1 GCF_007990935.1 Vibrio sagamiensis NBRC 104589 | reverse complement strand
TGAAAAGAGGTGCTCAGATAGGCGCCTCAGAAACCATATTCAATTTTTCAACAAGCCCCTTATCACCATGAATGGGGGCAAAGGTGTGGTGTAAGGCGATTGTATTTGCGCGTACAAGGGCAAACCTCATTCTGATTTATCTTCAACGGTTAAAGCGGGTAAATAATGGCATTAGATAAAACATCACTTACAGATAAACTCGTTAAAGAGTTACAAGCGAGAGGGTTTGAAACCAATGGCCCACACGCGAAAAGCGCTGCGATGGCCGAAGCGATTGCCCATACGGTGATAGACGAAATCACGCAAAATGATCAGGTCACGGTTGATGCTGGGAGTTCTGCAGGGGAATATTCTATCTGTTAAAAATGGGCTAACTAATATTTAATAGCGCTAATTAAATAATGTATTGAGGTAAAAACACAGGCTGATTAGTAAATTAAATAGAGGGCAATTAATAATAGATAAAAATAAACACATTATTTTAGGTAATAAGAATGTCTGTGGCTCTATTTTATCGTTAAAATGTAATTTAATTCTAATCATTAAATCGCACAATGAATGGTTTGTTAATGTTTATTGTGTAATTAAAGGTGGCGTTTAGTTTGAGTTTCATTCAAGTATTAATTAATTTTTGGTGACTATGTTATATGTTGAAGTGATATAAGGCTGGCTTCTTAATACAATAATATCCCTGTTGTTAATAATGAATCTCTCCCATGCAATTAAAATCGCTGATGCTCACGGC
>NZ_BJXJ01000144.1 GCF_007990935.1 Vibrio sagamiensis NBRC 104589 | reverse complement strand
GTTTGTCAGGGTTCTGTTATTTATTGTTCGAATTAAGAAATAAAGCCTTGTGGCTTATATATTCACTGTGCTTATGGGTTTTTGACAATTAATTAATTTGAGTGAAGAATACACCACATCGCTACCGCTGATAATTATTATCAGATAAGCATTACACTTTAATATAGAGAGTTAAGACGCACATGAAAATTACACTAAATAAAATCCTTACTATTATTTCTGTAACTTCTGTACTAGCTAGCCCAATGACTCACGCTGAAGCAAAACCGGGTCAAATACATTTTGAAGGGGCTGTGACTGCAACGCCATGTGGTATTGTTCCTGAATCTCTTAATCAAGTGGTTCCATTCGGTCAAGTAAGCCAAGCTAACTTGTTAAATGGTGGTGCTTCTCAACGTCAAGACTTCGAGATTCGTTTAGTGAATTGTACGTTTGGTCCTGATGATAATAAAAAAGTATCAATTACATTTTCAGGTAATACAACATCTGGCTTTGCTAACGAACTCAAAACAGTCGGTGGTTCTGGAGATACGGTAGTCAAATTATACGATAGCAATGATAATCTTGTAGACTTTGACGTACCACTTGCAGACGTTGATCTTGTTGCTGGGAACAGTAATCAAAATATCTTACATTTCTCGGCTGAAGTAGCCATGTCAAAGCAAGATGGTGCAACGGTTAAAGAAGGGGAATTTGAAGCGACGTCAACATTTACCTTGGATTACAACTAAGCTCATCAAATAGTATTAGAAAATAGTATTCAATAAAAAGGTTCAA
>NZ_BJXJ01000143.1 GCF_007990935.1 Vibrio sagamiensis NBRC 104589 | reverse complement strand
ATCACCTTCAGAGTTAAGGTGTACTTTACCTGTTGGCTGAACAATGAAATCTTTTAACCAATATTGTTTCTTTTTATGTTCTGCATAAAGAACGAAATTAAGCCCTAATGCAATTTCACGGTAACCTAAGTTTTCAAAATGACAAGCTTCAACTTTCCCTTTATGCCAGCTGTACACAATCTGTCGACGGCGATCGAAGTAGATATCTGCCAAGCGGGGAAAACGGAGAAAAAGTACCGTACTCACCACAGATAAAACCAAGAGGATCAAAGTAAGAACCATATCTATGTAAAGCCTTGTTTTTATCCCTTCAGGGCCACACTTTATGATTGCATTTGTATACTCGAACAAGGAACTTTTGCCATCATCCCCCACTATAGCCTCATAGTACTGGTAACGTTTATCATTATAAATCTTTTTGTTATTTGCCAACCGCTCTTTTTTTATCTCAACTTTATAATTTGCATGTTCAATCAAATCTGCACTTGGCCAAAATGAAGTACACATATTAAAGAAGGAGATCCAAAAGCCTAATACCCAAGGGGCTAAAGTATAAAATCGTCCTTTATGAGCAGGAGAGCTGATGGCTAATGTTGTATCATCAACCAACGTAATTGCATTCCTCGGATTATCAGTAGCACCCAATGTGACTCTGTCATTTATCCATTCTCGCAATTCAATAAAGCGCTTGGGGTGCCTTAACGACCTAAAAGGTTTATTTTTATTTCTACTTTCTATCATTAGAGTATCTTCCCATCTTTCATTCCAATCGTTGTCAGCGGCTTTGTTTCCGTATTCAACCCATCCTA
>NZ_BJXJ01000142.1 GCF_007990935.1 Vibrio sagamiensis NBRC 104589 | reverse complement strand
CTAAGTCGCTGTAGCTCGTTGAAATACGGTTTGATTTTTGTATACAGGCTTTCGCACCACACTCGGGGCAAATTACTCTCATATAACACCATGAACCTATTGAAATGATGGAGACATGGTACTAGATAATTATGTGCATTTATACAGAACTATTACTGGGTCACCGAAAGTACGAGCGCCCGACGGAAAATGCACTCCTCCTCCCCACCTACGATGTTTTCGTTATCATTTTTTCGCAATTTACTCTCAGGGAAAAATAACCTATTGATTATTGGCTGTATTAATGTATATTGCTGCGTTTTATCACTTTAGGAAATCAATTACTTATTTGAATTTAGAAGTGATTAATTGTAGAGAAGCTAAAATGAAAAAGTTATTAGTTATGGCATTGAGTATAGGGCTGGCTTTTCCAGTTTTCAGTCAAGTAGATTGTAAAGGAAAAATTACAAATCTCGCCCTTCACATTGATAACGGAATTTTGATTGCTGGGTTGGAAGGCGGCCCTTCCGCAACTTATCTTTGTTCTGTTAGTTCGCAGTACAATGGAGTTCCTCCCGAAGCATGTAAGGCCCTGTATAGTAGTCTATTGTCAACAAAAGCAGCAGGTAAAAAATCTTTGATACGTCTTTATAATTTTGATACTTGTGCTGATTCAAATTTGAATTATAAAGCGGCAGGTACTCTTGGCTGGAGCGAACATATGCTCGATTAGTGAACATTACTTGCTTCACTTCGTTTTCTAAAAGCCACCGAAAGTACGAGCACCCCACCTGCAGCGTTTTCGATCTCATTTTTTCGCAATTCTATTTCAGAAAAATTCTGTATTTTTTGAAGTAATGAATCATA
>NZ_BJXJ01000141.1 GCF_007990935.1 Vibrio sagamiensis NBRC 104589 | reverse complement strand
ATTTTTAATTCTATATCTAATATTTTAGGTTTCTTAATTACATTTTATTAGTTTCTCATTCTGTTTATATCACTTTAAACATTATTTTTTGTTGTTATTTTTATCTAAACCCACTTTTGTGGGGACGATTACTAATTACCAAGTCGTTAAATTTAAGTCTTATCAGCTTAAGTTATCACCGTGACCTTTTTATTTAATGATTTGGTCACGGAGATCTCTCATGAATTCTAATGTTCGCTTTATTCCTAGCTCAAAACTATCAAAAGCAGAGCTACCTTTTGTTCTTACTCCTGATGAGTGTATAGAAGTATTTGCGCGGGTGCGAAACCCCAATGATATTGTGAAAAGTTTACCAAACGAACTTTCGCAGCGGATCTCGTTGTCTGCAAAAAATTCCACTTCCGGATTGTTACAATCTATGGAAGCTGAATTGGTTAAAGTAGACTGGATCGCAATCTCTAATACTCCTCGTAGAGGGTCATTAAGTGATGCTCAAATTAATCGCTATCCAAAGTTAAAAACGTACATTCAATCGGTGATTTATACAGGTAAAACAAAGGTTAATAAAGCAAGTTATCAACCTGTAACTGATGATGTCGTTTTACCAAAAGACTATATTTACGTACCTTCCGATCCGATACCTGAGAACAAAATTGTTGTTGAAGTAGCGGGGCAAAGTCCTGCGAGTAATGCGGCTTTCTATCTCAGCAAAAGCAATGACTTATCAGAAAAAATTACTCAAGCTAAATCTGACAAGAAAGTGAGCCACCGCAGTTTGGTTGAATTTAAGCAACTGGAATCGGTCCCTCGTGATTTGTATCTACATATAAAGATGCAAGGTCATCCTAATCCGCT
>NZ_BJXJ01000140.1 GCF_007990935.1 Vibrio sagamiensis NBRC 104589 | reverse complement strand
AAGCTATGGTTTACTCACTATGGCGCTACACTGGCGAACGGTTCTGTTATCCAGAGCAAGTTTTTAAAAATGGCGGATGCAATGGGGAACCCTATCGCCTCCTCTTTCACTTCCAAGATGTATTCGACGTTCCGCAGTCAGCGAATGGCTGGGGCCATTGACTTTGTTGATGCTCGTTGGCAAAAAGAAGCGCCAAGTATTGCTACTCTTAATTCTGAACTCGCTCGATTTAAAGGTATGTTCAATAAATTAAAAGAATTGGGGGAATGGAAAGGAGCAAACCCTCTTGAGGAAGTGAAACCATTTAAAGATCATGAGCGAACTATGGCTTTTTTACAAAAAGAGCAGCTCACTCTTTTGCTTGAACAAGTCGAAAAGCACCAACGCACTGATATGATAAAAATAGTTAAACTGTGCTTGTCTACTGGGGCACGCTGGAATGAAGCCGCACAGTTGAAAGGCTCTCAGCTCAGTAAATTTAAAGTGACGTTTACCAACACTAAAACGAAGAAAAATCGCTCTGTGCCCATCTCAGAAGAGCTTTACCATGAGATATATAAACCTACCTCAGAAAAGTTGTTTCAAGAATGCTATACACCTTTCTGCTACATCTTAAAGAATAAACTAGGGGTTACCCTTCCCTCCGGCCAAGCATCTCATGTTTTGCGTCATACGTTCGCCAGCCACTTTATGATGAATGGCGGCAATATTTTGGTGTTAAGAGATATCCTTGGTCATGCCGACATCAGCATGACGATGCGCTATGCTCACTTTGCACCTGACCATCTCACTGAAGCCATTTCCCATAACCCGCTTTCAAATCTGTAGCCGTCGCTACAAAATTTTTTTGCTCGGTTGTCGCCACTTTGTCGCCAT
>NZ_BJXJ01000139.1 GCF_007990935.1 Vibrio sagamiensis NBRC 104589 | reverse complement strand
TGCCGAATATCTTTGTTTTATCATTGTTCGTGTTAGCACCAACAATTTAAAATTTGTGGTGCCCGGAGGCGGAATCGAACCACCGACACGAGGATTTTCAATCCTCTGCTCTACCGACTGAGCTATCCGGGCGACGAGGTGTATTAAAATGCTTTTCGCTCTTTAGGTCAACAAGAAAATGAAAAAAAAATCCTGTTTGATGATTTTGTGTTCGGAGTGGGCTGTTTTTATACGTTTTTATTAATAGAGCTTTACTCTGTAAGCTTTAATCTGCTGATAAAAAAGGAGGTGTAGGAAAAAAAACACTCTATAGTAATAAAGTACACATTAAAAATGTACTTTCATTGCTCATTTTACTTGATTAGCTTTCTTAATGGATACAGTTAATTGATTACCACTTTCCGCAATAAGATTTATTCAATATAGGATATCATTACTCATTACTCATTACTCATTTGTCTTTGCTGCAGCAATCGTTATTTATTGGTTTATTGATATAATTATTTCGTAAGAAGTAAGTTTCGAGAACTTTGGCTTCTGGTATGTTTCCCTCAACCTACATTTTTCATTTCAGTAAAGATACTGGATAGTTCAGTAACTCGAATTTTATTGTTAGGCTGCTTGTGTGATGACACCTTCAGAGAGCAAGGACTAGAAAAGATCAGAGCGAATAAAGAAAATGAAATAATCATATCCTAATAAATTCGCTTGAATTCTGATTTCATAATAAATGACTCGATTGAATTGCTACATGATTCAGATTGTGTTTTTTGAGTGATTTGATTAGGAGAACTGTGTGTTTTAGTTCATTGATATTGCTGATTAGACAAGTGAGTAACATCATGAAGTAAAGCTGGAAAAAGAAAAAGCCAAGTCCTAGGACTTGGCTTTAAA
>NZ_BJXJ01000138.1 GCF_007990935.1 Vibrio sagamiensis NBRC 104589 | reverse complement strand
GAACTCTTCAATATTTTTGGAATTTACGCATGAAAATAGGCACCCAGATGGGCACCTCAGACACATCTTCAATTTTTGCAACAAGCCCGTTTTTTTTAATACGCTCCCTCTTGTTAGGCTGTAGACTCCCAAATAAAATGGATATACTCATTATCGTATTCTGCAAATAAATCAACTGTTAGCTCTTTTTCCATAGTACACATGGCAAGAGCCCCTATGAAGTTACCAGAACTAAGCGGCAAGCTCGGTTTAGTTATTAACTCACCACACCGTGAAAATACCATTGAATTAAATTCAGATTCAGATATTTCCTTAAAATCTGAGCTTTGAATGAAGCGCTGAAAGTATTGCTCTCTACCACTCCAATTTTCTTGAAGTTCAGCGGCTACCCAAAACAACAAGCCATTATCTTTTTCTAGCTTAGGTGCCCGTGTTATTCGAATACTTTCTTCAGACGCTGCCACTCTAAATGCAAACTGATTGTAATAAGTCGAGTAAAGCCCTCGATAAAATTCTAATTGATCATTTTTGAAATCTATACTTTTTAGATCACTTCTTTTGAACATATTGGTCACTCTTCCACATGAAATGCTACATACCGCCCTGTATATGGGCTTGTTTTATTGTACATAGCTGCCTTTACCCGCTTCACGGTTGAATGGCTTTTGTCGGTCAGTTCTGCCGTCTTGTTTATTGATTGGCCAAGATAGCGATGCTGCGCATCGAGCTAGGACGCTGTAGGCCACCACATCCAAATTAAATTTGATGTGGACACGTAATATCCTAAACATTCAGGCATTACCACATAATAATGTGGCAACACCCAAAAACGTATTAATTTCGTTTAATTTTCACACCATAATCAAACGCCCCCTCCCCAATGGTGGTCACTGAAT
>NZ_BJXJ01000137.1 GCF_007990935.1 Vibrio sagamiensis NBRC 104589 | reverse complement strand
CCAAGCAAGCTAAGTGCAGCATTAGGGGCTTGTTTTGCCTGTGCAAGGATAGAGCTTGACGCTTGTGACAAGATTTGTGATTTAGTCATTTGCGTAGTTTCTTTGGCAAAGTCGGTATCTTTAATACGGCTCTTAGACGTATTTACATTCTCGTTAATGTTATCTAAATTGTTAATCGCATGGTTAAAGCGGTTTTGGAATGCACCTAGCTCTGCACGATGGCTATCTACGTATTTCAACGCGGAATCAATGATCGCAACTGATTCCTGAGCACCACCCACTGAAGTCACATCAATAGTATTAACCGTAACATCCGAACCTGTCGAAAGACCTAGCTCTGATGCTAAACTACCAGCAAAAGATAAAGTACCATCAACTTTATTGTTACCAGCAAATACTTGCAGCTTACCATCTTGATCAACCGATGCCTTCACTAAATCGGTTTGACCATTGATATAAGTGGCAAGTTCTTCGATATCATCGCCCGCTTTCGCATTAATGGTTATCGTTTGAGGTTGACCAAAAGTATCGGTCAAATCAATGGTAAGGTCGTTATTCGCACCATCAACTCCCCAGTCTTGAGTCTGACCGTTCGCTGCAATATAACTTTGCCCTCCCATCATTTGATTGTCTGAGCGCATATCTTTTAGGTTCAGCATAACCGCTTCACCATTGTCTGCACCAATCTGGAAAGATTGCGTCCCGTACGTGCCGTTAAGCAGTTTATTACCACCAAATGAGGTTGTTTCTGCAATTCGATTAAGCTCATCATTCAATGCGGTCACTTCTTCTTGAATAGCAACACGCTCTGCTTTTGAGTTTGAGCCGTTAGCCGATTGAAGAGAAAGATCACGCATGCGTTGCAGGATGTTAGTGGTCTCATTCATCGCACCTTCTGCTGTTTGTGCGATTGAGATCCCGTC
>NZ_BJXJ01000136.1 GCF_007990935.1 Vibrio sagamiensis NBRC 104589 | reverse complement strand
CGCGACAGATAAGTTATTGATATGTAGCATATCAATGTGTACTCTTTCGTGCATAAGATTATTAGATAGATAAATTCTGTATTTAAATACAGAATTTATCTATCTAATAAAGCTGTTATGAATAATCTAAATCGGAGATTGTAAATTGAAGAAAGTATTGTTGTTATCATTGTTAACAGTATTAACCGCTTGTGCTTCGGGTCCAAACCCAAAACAAATGTCGGAAGCAATAAAGGACTTTAAGCTAGAATCAGAATCTAGTGGCGATATTGTAGATATCTATATTTACTATTTACACGCTAAGGATAAGACTATCTTTGGTGATGTTGCCTATACGCTAGACGGTCAAAAAGAGTATATTGCTAAATTGTTCTACGGTGAGTATGTTCATTTTCAGGTTTCGCCAGGTCAGCATACTATTTCCTGGCGAGGTAAGGGTAAGAAAACGGGTACAATGGCCGGTGATAGTCTTACCATGAACTTTGAAAAAGAGAAAACATACATCTTTAGGCAGGTTCACAAGACGATCTTCAATCTGTACGCTGATGATGGTTTAAGTACTATAAGTAGTCTAACTTTAGCAAAAGATATGATCTCTGGTAAGTACTATCTATCCAAAACTAAAAAGACGTCCGTTACAGAAAAATGTGTTAACGTGCGTGAAGTCTTACTTTTGCCGATGCTCTGTGGGTAGCTTCTTCATAACAAGCAATTTAAGAGGGATTCACAACGCTTGGCACTTTTGCTTCTACTTCAAATTTAGTGTTTATGGCACAATGTTTTAGTTTGGTTCTAGAGTTCAAAGACTTATTAATGGCTTAGTATCAAGTTTTAAGTGCGACTACCTCCAATAGCCACCCTTCGGTGGCTTTTTTACGCTTGTCACATAACCCCACCGAAAGCACGCCTAACCCACGGAAAATACACTCCTCCTCCCCACCTGC
>NZ_BJXJ01000135.1 GCF_007990935.1 Vibrio sagamiensis NBRC 104589 | reverse complement strand
GCTGTATTCACGACGTTTTCTACCGTAAAACCAAACATTTCAAACAGCTGATTTGCCGGCGCAGATTCACCAAATGTCGTCATACCGATGATGCGACCGTCGAAGCCTACGTACTTGTACCAGAAGTCAGCGATGCCCGCTTCGATTGCGATACGAGCGGTGACGTCTGATGGTAATACAGATTCACGGTAAGCAGCATCTTGCTTGTCGAATGCATCAGTAGATGGCATTGAAGCAACGCGTACTTTCTTACCTTCAGTGGTAAGTTGCTCAGCTGCTTTCATTGCGAGTTCAACTTCAGAACCTGTCGCGATTAGGATCAGCTCTGGCTTGCCGTCACTGTCTTTCAGGATGTATGCACCTTTCGCGATGTCAGCGACTTGCTCTGCTGTACGTGCTTGTTGCGCTAGGTTTTGACGAGAGAAGATCAGTGCCGTTGGTGCGTCTTTACGTTCAATCGCCAGTTTCCATGCTACTGCAGACTCAACTTGGTCACATGGACGCCATGTACTCATGTTTGGAGTAAGACGTAGAGAGGCCATTTGTTCAACTGGTTGGTGAGTTGGGCCATCTTCGCCAAGACCGATAGAGTCGTGTGTGTACACCTGGATGTTCTGAATTTTCATCAGAGCCGCCATGCGCATTGCATTACGAGCGTACTCCATGAACATTAGGAATGTAGCGCCGTAAGGCACGAAACCACCGTGTAGCGCGATACCGTTCATGATCGCGGTCATACCGAATTCACGTACACCATAGTGGATGTAGTTACCAGAGAAGTCGTTTGCTTCTAGAGATTTAGAGCCAGACCACATGGTTAGGTTAGACGGCGCTAGGTCAGCAGAGCCGCCCATGAATTCTGGAAGCATTTGACCAAACGCTTCTAGTGCGTTTTGAGAAGCTTTACGTGATGCGATGTTTGCAGGGTTTGCTTGAAGCTCAGCAATGATTTGGTTTGCTTTTGCTTCCCATTCAGC
>NZ_BJXJ01000134.1 GCF_007990935.1 Vibrio sagamiensis NBRC 104589 | reverse complement strand
CAAGCCCTTATGAAGGTAGATGCCGCCACAAAATCGCTTTTCTTTACCATACATAATTTTTCATTAAATATAAAACTAAAAAAACGAATATCTCCCCCGCTATCCCTACGGCAATTCGTAAGTGCTCTCCCATATCTTTATATGAAGACATGGTAATGTAATAACAGATTATGGGCAATGAAATGTATAGCCCCGACATCCCTCTAGCAAGTAAAAAAGGAGGAAAATATAGGAAATAAAATAAATAAATAAAATACAATGATGTTATTAAAACTTGATGAGGCTCAATCAGCTCTCCACTTTGAGATAAATTAGATAAAAAACACACACCCACAAACAAAGGAAAAAACATTATCAATTGTATATGAGGATCAGGCTCAACAAGATTAATATCAAACACATTTAGAGTTACCAGAAAAAACATACAAATCAGAATCATTATACCTGTAAAGTAAATCAATTTTCCGTGTAAACTTTCACACCCCTCAATACAAAAATTAACACTTAAAATAAAACCTAAAACAGGAATCCATATTGAGATGTAGTCTGGAATATAGTGTCCGGAATTTATTTTCACTAAAAATGCATGAAAAAGTAACAATAAAAAAGGGAGTATTTTTTTAGAATTCCAACTACCCCCAAATTTCGTGACTGTATAAAACCCATGCGTAAAGGCCAGAGTATAGCAAAAAGTTGTGAATGACATAATTCTTTGTTTTATCAAGATAGCGATGCTGCGCATCGAGCTAGGGCGCTGTAGGTCACTACATCCAAATTAAATTTGATGTGGACACGTAATATCTTACACCTTCAGGCATTGCCACATATTAATAATGTGGCAACACCCAAAACCGTATTAATTCCGTTTAATTTTCACACTATCATCAAACGCCTCCACCCCAATGGTAGTCACTGAATCAGGGATAGTCACGCTGGTGAGCTTGTTGCTTGAAAACGCATACTCCCCAATGGTGGTCACTGAAT
>NZ_BJXJ01000133.1 GCF_007990935.1 Vibrio sagamiensis NBRC 104589 | reverse complement strand
GTATCGCCAATATTAACCCTGAAGGTTTGACACTGAACCCTGGGCAAGAGGTCAAAGTGACTACGCCAGTATCATTTCCTGCCATGAGCTGGTGGGATGAGATGGCGCCAAGTGCTGTAAGGATATATGGGGCTGATGAGCATTTATCGGAATGTTCAAGCTTAGGCAATAGTCAATGGTCATGCATTCTATCTAGCAGTGGCTTTCACGCAAGTGGTTTACGAGTTGAAATGTATACTGAAGGTTGGCGTGCTGGTTGGGGAGGGGATATGACCATTGATGATTTAGTAGAGCCCATCGCCATGCAGGAGTGTATTGATCGTTCGATTGCCTCGATTGAACTGTGGAAAAATCAGGCATTTGACAGCTACCGCTATACGGCAGAAAAACTTCATATAGCTCTGGATGGATTACCGACCAAGCCTTATCAAGACACCATTGACGAAAATGCCCTGATCTTGGATATTTTACACACTTGTGCATTGCAAGCTGATGAAATTCCCGCACTGATTAAACCATAAAATACCATCAATTACCTTGCTCGGCTTACTTAATCTGATTTAAGGAATGGTTGAGCTTAACCTTTTGAATATAAAGATCATTAAATAAAAATGAAAATCTAAACTAACGGTAATTTACTTTGTTTTTTAGGCCAAAGGGGCAAGACTAGGCCTGTCTTTAAAGTGGCTGGTTTACTTGCTCCATATTGGTTCATTGTCGCAATATGGTATCGGCCATTAACCCGTAGCAGTTCATCAGAAACCTGCGTGAGTTCTCCATTGTAAAGACCTTTGTTATCTATTTTAAATCGTATTTTTTAACCAGAGAGACCAAAACCTTAATGAAATTTTCTCCTATTTATACAGCGTTGCTGACTAGCTTTGCTAGCACCTTGACAGCACATGCTGCACAAATAACCCAAGATATAGCAACAAACTATGGCTCATCCAGCATTGTTAATAGTCAACAATGTCTTGATAATAACCCTCATGGTGC
>NZ_BJXJ01000132.1 GCF_007990935.1 Vibrio sagamiensis NBRC 104589 | reverse complement strand
CTTCTATTGCCACGATGTTCAGTCTAATCAGACTTGCCCCGGTTACCCGAGAATAACGCCAATGGGTAACAGCAGCTCTAGAGGTGGCATGCTAGGTGGAGCATTGATTGATGAGAACGATAAAATATATTTCAATGCATGGAATAACTCTAAATACGGCATTTCTTGCTGGGATGCGATGAGCGACAGCGATTGTGGATATATAGAATTAGGGAGTCATAGTCGGAGCAGTACCTTCTGGCCTCCTATCGAAATTGTTGCAGCTAACGATAAAATTTATGCTGTCGATGAATCAGGAACCCTACATTGTGTGAACAAAGACCTCAGCCTCTGTGGTGGCGTATACCCTAAATTATTAGGCGGTAACTTTGCAGGAAATACCTCAACTTCAAGAGGAACATTAAAATATGATGAAAGTCATAACAAGTTGTATTTTTTAGTCAACCAAAATACTTCTCTGGCCTGTTGGAATATTAATAGTTCCGCGCTTTGTTCAGGTTGGAATCAACCAATATCGTTAACTTCAAATGGAGGGTACCCTGTCACGTTTTTTACTTACACTCCCAGTGCTGAAATTGATTCTGTGTGTATCCATCATCGAGGAGTGCTATATCCTCAATGTGTGAGTATCGATGACCCACAAAATGTTATCTCATTAGAAACTAGTATTAGTCTTAATGATATGCCCTATACATTCGGTGCTGATGTGACCTTTATCAATGAATTGAATCAAGCTGTCACCGTTTTTGCGGGTTTTTTTTCAGATGCAGTTGCTTATAATTGGACCACAGGTGAAAAAATAGTTTATAACTTTTTATATAGCAACGGATTGTATGCTCCATTTATCGACAGCGCAGGGTGTATATGGTTTGCTGGTGATAACTTGAACGCTGTTTTAGCCCACCGACTTGATTCTAATGTACACCCATTACCTTCAACAACTGCGGATGGCTGTAAAGCCGCTACCGCCTCTGGTGTTATTGAACCGATCAATAATTACTGT
>NZ_BJXJ01000131.1 GCF_007990935.1 Vibrio sagamiensis NBRC 104589 | reverse complement strand
CCTCTATTGTCACGATGTTCAGTCTAATCAGACTTGCCCTGGTTACCCTAGAACAACGCAAATGGGCAGTGGCAGCTCTAAAGCTGGTTTGCTAGGTGGCGCATTGATTGATAATAACGATAAAATCTACTTCAATGCATGGGATAACTCTAAATACGGCATTTCTTGCTGGGACGCGATGAGCGACAGCGATTGTGGTTATATAGAATTAGGGAGTCATAGTCGGGGGACAGACGTTAATTTTCCTCCTATCGAAATTATTGCAGCTAACGATAAAATTTATGCCGTCGATGAACTGGGTACCCTACACTGTGTAAACAAAGACCTTAGCCTCTGTGGTGGCGTATATCCTAAATTATTAGGAGGTAATTTTTCAGCTAACCATGTGTATGCAAGAGGTGTATTAAAATATGATGAAAGTTATAACAATCTGTATTTTTTAGCTAATCAAGAAACTTCTATCGCTTGTTGGGATCTTAATAGTAATAGCCTTTGTGTTGGTTGGAATGAGCCCGTTAATGTGTTCGGCTTAACTACTTCTTTTTGGGGCAACTTATTTTTTGCTTATGATACCAATGCTGAAATTGAGGCTGTGTGTGCCACAATAAAGGGACTTTTTCATGCTAAATGTGTTAACGTTGATGATCCTAGTCAAGTATATTCTTGGTCAGAAGTCCCTCTGCATTCTTCTTTTCACCCACTAGGAGGAAGTGTTAATTTCATCAATGATGAAAATCAGGCCATTACAATTTTTCAGGTAATAGATGACCATATAAGATCTTATAATTGGTCTACTGGCGAAAAAATTACATATCCTGCGCTAGGCAGCCGTTTATACGCTCCATTTATTGATAATGCAGGGTGTATATGGTTTGGAGGGCATTTCTTAAATCCAGCTTTAGCTCAACGACTTGATTCTAACGTACACCCGTTACCGACGACGACTGCGGATGGCTGTAAAGCCGCTTCCGCCTCTGGTGTTATTGAACCGGTCAATAATTACTGC
>NZ_BJXJ01000130.1 GCF_007990935.1 Vibrio sagamiensis NBRC 104589 | reverse complement strand
AGCACCTATGATGGCTCCGATAAGCAAGCTGAGTAATGCAAAATGCCCACTTGGATCACGTTGATTAACAGGATCACCCAAGCAATAAGCATAACCATGAGTGCCACCACGCCCAAATGGACTCATAGAATCATATGCGTGAAAACGCATTAAACGAGGATTATATTGTCGGTAACCTTGCCCAAGATGATAACACCCTGTTAATGGATCTTGCCTCTCTCCATTGAAACCCAGCGGATTATTCTTCAATGGTGCGCTAGATGAGGCATACAAACCACGAGTTAAACCCTGCCCTGGCAATACAGATATAGATGCGGCACTGGTTATCGCTGTATTTTTTAGAAAACGTCTTCTAGAATTGTTAAATTTATTTCTATTAAATTTTTTATGAAGCATTATTTATTTCTCTGAGGTATAGACCTATTTTAAGATATTAAAAAGAAGTGGGAAAAAAACTTCAAACATATCCCACTCTTATAAAACATACTTTATAAATTATTATTAGGTATAGGAACTTATATTACTCTGATTCCAAACCAGATTGGATCGTATTTATGCTTACCATTTTTATTAATTATATTACCACGTAATTGGATTGCTCTTGCAAAAGCACTTGGATCTGCTGCATGAATTTTTCCTTTAAATCCTTTTACTGGTAATTGAGTTAATTGATGCAACTCAGCAGCAAAGGAATAACTTGGATGATCACCTGAGTAACAAGTAAGAACTCGAATGCTGGCAATATTATCAAAATCATACTCATTTTTTAATAATGGGAGAACGTCCTTCGCCCTTTTGAAATTCACACCATCAACTAATACTTTTCCTGAGAATAAAAAGCTTGGTGAATTGCCATGACCAGAAATATTAAGCCTATTATTACCTTTATATGTATCAATAAAGGTAGACATCCCATCTTTATGTGAACTGTAGCTTTTGACGTTGAAAAAGTTTCTACCTAAAGTCCTATCAAAATCCATTTTTCCTCTTGCATTTGATAGCGGTTTTTTAACACTACCTATAGCCTTTCCGGCAACCTTG
>NZ_BJXJ01000129.1 GCF_007990935.1 Vibrio sagamiensis NBRC 104589 | reverse complement strand
ATCATTTTCGGAGTTAAAATCTATACGACCTGTCGACTGAACCATACAGTCTTTAAATGACTCTCAATTTAAAAATGGTCAGCCTCTTTTATTGCTAAGTGAAAATTTACCTGACAGCAATCTCCTTGTTGTGCATTTATATTGGCTTATTTTTTGCTAATACCTATTGTTTTCTTAATAGGAGATGAACATGAACAAAGCGATAATATTAGGTCTGTTGAGCCTGGGGCCATTCGTGGTACAGGCCACGCCATTTTCCTCATGCCCGGAAAAAGCGGTACTCTTCAGCGGTGCTGGGAGTTCCTCAGATTTCGTAGAAATCGATTTGGCAACTGGTGAATATGAAGTTGTTGCAACCCTCGATAATTATGTAAATGCAGCTGGGTATAATGAGACAGACAACTACTTCTATGGTGTAACTTATGCAAACAACGGGCGCACTTTTGCAAGAATTGGCGCTGACCATCAAATTCAATATCTAAACGTCACAGGGGTCTCTTGGGTTGCCGCAGGGGATGTCTACGATAACTTTTACTACCTGCAAATAAGCAATGGCCTTTATAAAGTGGATTTATCGCCTCTCGCATCGGATGTCAATGCTACGTTGACCCGGGAATACGTGATGCCACTGTCTAATCCTATTCTGGACTTTGCTTTCAATCCGGAAGATGGATTGATTTACGCCAAATTACATCCTGGCGGCTTTATAAAAATTGACCCAGTGGCAAAAACTGTGGTTAGTCTCGGAGGTGGTGTTGGCGGGACATTTGGCGCTGCATATTTTGATGGTGATGGTAACTTCTATATTGGTGACAATAATACCGGTAAAATTTACAAAGTGGATGTGTCAGACCCGGCCAGCCTTGCATCCCCAACTTTGTTTACAAACGGTCCAGCTGCAGGTCTTAACGATGGTGCACGTTGTGCGTCTGCGCCACTATTGGGTCCTAATAGTACGGTTGATTTGGGCGATGCCCCTGATAGCTACAAAACCACCTTATCGGAGAACGGGCCTCGCCATATGATGGACGGCACCACTTATTTAGGTGCGTTGGTTGACGCCGAGACCGATGGGCAAGTGGCTTCCAGTGACGAT
>NZ_BJXJ01000128.1 GCF_007990935.1 Vibrio sagamiensis NBRC 104589 | reverse complement strand
CGCACTGCTCAGTGATGAATCATTGTTAAAGTCTGGCGGGTTGTGAGGTTTTTGCAACAAGCCCAAAGGATATATCAAATGGTGGGGTTTTAACCGTTCACGGCATTTGGGCTATTGAAGTATATATAGACAACCTTGAGTTTAGAGGAAAGGAAGTAAGAGGAAAATTTAGATATGATATACAAGACCATTTTGGCTTAGATACTAACGATATTAATCACAGACTTGCATCTTCACATAAAGCCTTTGAACTTTTTAAAAGCTTCAGGTCATGGTACTTATTACAACATTATACTGGATATGGATTTAAACCTTTTATTACTCAAATGAATTTTACTCTAACGAATTAGGATGTGGGTTTTGTTAACATCATCGGTAATCTAATATGAAAAAATCAATCATTAAAATATCGTCCTTTGCAATCATCTTAATTTTTACTGTCATAGGCTTTAAGATATATACCACCGATAGAACTGCTAAAAGTCGTGGCGATGGATTATTTTGGAAAGAAGTTGAATATGTAGCCGTAGGTGATAATTATACAACTCCGAGGGACTATGAGATTCTAGCTGAAGATCAGAATGGAAGTAATGTGATTGGTTTTGGGGGTGACAATAAGCATACATACTTGATGGTAGATTCTTTCTTAGATCAGAGGCTATTTGTTAGAGAAGACTATATTCCTAATAATAATGGTCCATTAACAGCAGTTGCGATTCGGCGTGATCTCATTAAATCAATTGAAGATAAATATGGAATAAAAAAAATTTTAGAAGAATCAAAAAAAACACTACCTAAAATTTGTAAATTTTCTAATATCAATGATCTTTTTAAGGTTGAGTATTCATTCAATGATAGTCAGGTTACTGACTTCTCTGCTGGTTATATTTCATTTCATAATGGGATATGGGTATATGTAAAGATGTTAAACGATGACAGCTTTAAAGACCTTTATAATCGTAGAAGTGCTAACTTAGAATGTTATGAAATTAATGACACTAAAAACGTATTAAAAAACAACTATTAATCACACGAGGTTTGTTGCAAAAATTTAAGATGTTTCTGAGGTACTCATTTGGTGCCTCTTTTCATGCGTAAATTCCAAAGATATTGAAGAGTTC
>NZ_BJXJ01000127.1 GCF_007990935.1 Vibrio sagamiensis NBRC 104589 | reverse complement strand
TGGACAAAAATCAGTTTCGGAAAATCGAACATTAGCAAAAAATGAATAAATACAGGTATGGCAAATAGCAAAACTGACGTGCAGGACTCACAATCTACTTATATAGAGGCTCGGACTTGTCCAACACTTGGGATTTAACGTTGGCTATGCAACACTTAATCCTTATCTGTTAGGTTTTGGCTTAAAATTAACGACTTAGTCCATAAACTGCATGGTCAACAACTCGACCGTTTAAATTTTCAGCACGAGTTATGACACCCTCTAGTTTAAACCCTAGTCGCTCACAAACACTACGACTTGCGTGATTGTCTACTGCTGCTGATATTTGAACTTTCTGCATATTCAATTCAGTAAAAGCATAATCGATAAGCTTTTTTAGTGATTTGCTTACGATACCTTTGCCTTGTAAATCACGGCGTAACCAATAGCCAATTTCGACTTTTTGTAAGTCGTGATTGATCGTATTGAAGCTGATATTTCCTACCACTTCATTTTGATAGATCATCGCACAAACTAATGATTTACCGTCTGCATAGTCATGTAATGATTTTTTGATAAAGCTCAGGAAAAACTCTTCATTTTCCGCATGAGGAGGCCATACTAGCCATTCACTCAAATAATCTCGCTGATTTGAGACAATTTCGAGATATTTTGACGCGAATTTAGGCTCTACAAGTACGAGCTTTAAACTCTCTTCTACATCTACTGTAAACATGATTTTCCTCTTAAAAAACCTAACGAATGATATGAATTCCCCCTCCCGATGATCTGCCACACTCAAGTGGTCAACACCATTACTGGAGGCACCATGTCTAATCTGTCTTACTGCGGTATCGATCTCGCTAAAAATCACTTCAGTGTTCATGCGATTAACCAGCATGGTAAAGTCATTCTTCACAAGAATGTCACACGCTCTAAGTTACTTAATACCATAGCAAAACTGCCTCCTATGCAACAAGCCCATCTAGTTATTTATTTAGACACATCAGAACGGGATGTCCTCTGGAAAAAATACTACTTCTCTCAGGATTTCAATTGTTTCTTTATAAACTTCTTCAGGACTTCTTTCGTCATCGTAGCCCGAACCAGCGTTCATTGCTGGCTTCTCTAATGATTCGACAGCTCTATTAAT
>NZ_BJXJ01000126.1 GCF_007990935.1 Vibrio sagamiensis NBRC 104589 | reverse complement strand
AACATCCTCTAACTTTTGCTTATCTGAATCAATCTCTAGCCTTGCTGATTCTAAGGATTCATTCATTTCTTGAGCCGAATGAAGTTGAGCCAACACCTTAGCCATATCATTGTGTACTTTCTCAATTTCATCATTTAGTTCTTTTTTTTTCTGCTCCCAGCTCTCTAACTCTTTATCGCGTAACTTAATCTGGTGTTCCTGTGTAGATTCAAGTTTATTCCTAGCATCTTTAACATCATGATTCTTACGTGATTCACCAAGAGTATTAAGAACTAACCAATCTAAACCCAGTTGTAAGGCAGGTATAAGGAGTATGTAACCAAGAGATACAATTGCAGGTAGAAACAGCCCATACCACCAACCAACTTGTAGACTTTTAGCTAGTTCAACCTTATTGGGTAAGGTTTCAAATGTGAATTGAAGTACAACTGAGTGATTGACCACTAACCAAGAGAAGATGAAAGTAGCTATCAAAGGTGTTTTTAGTCGTTCAACAACTGTATCACTAATCGTTTTAACTACTGCTTTATGCACACTACTTTCCTAATCCAAACCAACAAGAAAGCATACAGTAGCATACCAAATACCAAAATTCGCACACATAAACGCTATAATGATTTCATCGAGTTTAGTCAAACAACCTGAACGTCTCCCTCCTCTTTAACCCTCAGCTAAACAACAGCTAAATAGTATAGTGGCAGGCTGAATTTGGTCACTTAGATAGAGGTATAATCTGACTTTACTTCCGTATTTTTGGAATTACTAAATGTAGGTCAAATTATACTTCAGTGAACTGAGTTGCTAATCGGTCGTAGCTCATAATGGGGCAAAAGTTGCCCGGTAACACGATTATGGTAACGCAAGGTGCCAACTGTGAAAGTATTGGACAGAAGGAGGCGCTCAGATAAGCACCTCGGATATAGCTTCAGTTTTTACAATAAGTCAGAAAATGAAGCCTTTAAACATCAGGACATGAATTCAATGTTGGAATTATGTTCAATTTTTTCATAACCTCCAAAAGCCAGTTGTAGAGCAAGTTAGTTTGAGCTATACCAGTTACCAAAAATTGGCTTAGAGAAGTAGGCTAAAACCGCAATCAAAGACACTTCTATCGAAACAGACCAGCAAACATGCCCTATCACTTCACTCCAAAGTT
>NZ_BJXJ01000125.1 GCF_007990935.1 Vibrio sagamiensis NBRC 104589 | reverse complement strand
TGTCTAAAGAAAAATTTGAACGTACTAAACCGCACGTTAACGTTGGTACTATCGGCCACGTTGACCACGGTAAAACAACTCTAACTGCAGCTATCTGTACTACTCTTGCTAAAGTTTATGGCGGTGTAGCTAAAGACTTCGCATCTATCGATAACGCTCCAGAAGAGCGTGAGCGCGGTATCACAATCGCAACTTCTCACGTTGAGTACGACACTCCAACGCGTCACTACGCACACGTTGACTGTCCAGGACACGCGGACTACGTTAAGAACATGATCACTGGTGCTGCACAGATGGACGGTGGTATTCTTGTAGTTGCTGCGACTGATGGCCCAATGCCACAAACTCGTGAGCACATCCTACTAGGCCGTCAGGTTGGTATCCCTTACATCATCGTATTCATGAACAAATGTGACATGGTTGATGATGAAGAGCTTCTAGAGCTAGTAGAAATGGAAGTTCGTGAACTTCTATCTGAGTACGACTTCCCAGGTGATGACCTACCAGTTATCCAAGGTTCTGCACTAGGCGCACTAAATGGCGAAGAGCAGTGGGAAGCTAAGATTGTTGAACTAGCAGAAGCGCTAGATTCATACATTCCTGAGCCAGAGCGTGCAGTAGATATGCCATTCCTAATGCCTATCGAAGACGTATTCTCAATCCAAGGTCGTGGTACAGTAGTAACTGGCCGTATCGAACGTGGTATCCTAAACGTAGGTGACGAAGTTGCTATCGTAGGTATCAAAGACACTACTACTACTACATGTACTGGTGTTGAAATGTTCCGTAAGCTTCTAGACGAAGGCCGTGCAGGTGAGAACGTTGGTGCACTTCTACGTGGTACTAAGCGTGACGAAGTTGAACGTGGTCAAGTACTAGCTAAGCCTGGTTCAATCACTCCACACACTAAGTTCGAGTCAGAAGTATACGTACTTTCTAAAGATGAAGGTGGCCGTCATACTCCATTCTTCAAAGGCTACCGTCCACAGTTCTACTTCCGTACAACTGACGTAACTGGTGACATCTCTCTACCAGAAGGCGTAGAAATGGTAATGCCAGGTGACAACATCCAAATGGTTGTTGAACTGATCGCTCCAATCGCAATGGACGAAGGTCTACGTTTCGCTATCCGTGAAGGTGGCCGTACAGTAGGTGCTGGTGTTGTTGCTAAGATCTTCGACTAATTCTTAA
>NZ_BJXJ01000124.1 GCF_007990935.1 Vibrio sagamiensis NBRC 104589 | reverse complement strand
ACGTGGTATCGGAAGGCTAAGTAAATCATCAAGATCGACATATGTTAAGATGGGAGGAAATATGCGTAATACTCATTTATTGAATAACGAAATATTTTCTTTTGAAGATGTTTATAAAGGGAAGAGTAGACTCAATATTTTAGCCCATGGCGAAAAAGTTAATGGTGTTGGCAAACTAACAGCGGGAAGTAAACTTACATCAAATGGGAGTAGACGTATGGAAGCCGATGAACTTCATGGGGTGCTTTCTAGCCAATATAATCTATCCAACTATGATAATATCAGAACGATAGTTTGTTATTCTGGTGATGGAGGAAGTCAATCTTTTGGCGCTCAATTGGCTAAGGTAACAGGAAAAACGGTAAAATCTTATTCTGGTCCAGTATATAATAGTATTGATATTGAGGGTAATACGGCTATTTTTAATAAAGAACTCACAGATGGGAGATATGACATATTTAGAAAATATGAATTCAGCGATGAACTTACTATTGCTAAAGTAAACCCGTTTTCGTTTTATGAAAAAGACTACTGGACTTTTGCTTATAATCCTGTGTACTTTCGGCAATCAATGCTGATATAGATAAACTTAGGCTAGTTACTTGCGTGTTATAACTTAATTTAACTCACCTGTTTTTATTAAAACACAGGTGAGTTCGTTATGGTGATGATGTTTTAATTTCTACTTTTATTTACTCAGTATTTTAAAATGTGTTTTTAATATTTTTTAGTATTTAGATTCCTGATTTCCATATGAGGTATAAATATCTTAGAGGTGTTTATAGTATTGATTTGATTTTTCATAATAATATTAAAATGGAGCTTTTATTTATTTTTTATTGAAGCTTTCGGATCAAAGTATTTATTACGAGGAGTAATAAAATAATGTTGAATAAAAAATTTACTGCTACTAACTATTCAAGAAGGCGCTTTCTAAAAAATACGGCTGTTACCGGAGCTGCTTCTATCTCGATGTTACCGGGGCAAGGACTCGCTCGTGATTTGTATGCTTCATCTAGCGCATCATTAAAGAATAATCCGCTTGGCTTTAATGGTGAGAGACAAGATCCTGTAACAGGGTGCTATCATTTGGGACAAGGTTACCGACAATATAACCCACATTTAATGCGTTTTCACGCCTATGATTCGATGAGTCCATTTGGACGTGGTGGTACTCATGGTTACGCTTATTGCCTCGGTGACCCAATTAACCAACGTGACCCAAGTGGACATTTCGCATTACTCAGCTTGCTTATTGGAGCCATAATCGGTGCAGTGGTTGGTGCTGGTATTGCTGCCGCTACAGAGGGGATTCAATGTGCGG
>NZ_BJXJ01000123.1 GCF_007990935.1 Vibrio sagamiensis NBRC 104589 | reverse complement strand
AACCTTAATCTAGCATATTAAAGCCGTACCTTTCTCAATCAAAATACTCAACAAATCTCTGATAGTAGGTGTTTTTATTATTTTAATAGCGACATTAAAAAAACACTTAAAAGTCAATGTAAAGTTAGGATCAATGCACAAACGCTGACACAATAATGACAAAAAGTTGGTTATTTTTTAATCTCGGCTTCTATTTCCACTATAGTGCAGTTCAGATAAGGCCATTATTTAAGGAGCATACTCAAGTGAATTTAAGATGCTTGGATATGATAGATGATATGAGCGCTGTGAGGATACTTAATGAAGTGTGGTAAATGAAAAACGCTCAATTAAAAACAAAGCAGACGTTAATATTGCCTGCTTTATTTGGGGTTCATATGCCATCAGCAATAAACCCATTAAATGCAATCTATTTTATGACCCATTCTATTTCGGGAACGCAAACACACCTTCAATCGAGCAATGCCACCACCCTTTGGTTTCAGTCTCTTTATAACGAATTCGGCCCTTAAAGTTTTTAGTAGCCATCATCGTCAATAAAAGGGAATAAAGCTCCTTGTAGTTAGGGTTACTCTTAGAGAGTTGACCACCACGTCCAGCACTGCATTCAGGCATAGCGCCAGATTGAAACTCAATATAAAGGCCATCGCCCTTATCATGAAAAAATCCGGTTGGATAAAGGGTATCGAGGATAGGTCCTGACTTTATCTCAGCATGAACATTAAATGCCGTTAAGGATGTAAATAACAATGCAGAAATTAATATTTTTTTCACTTTGAATACCATTATTTTTGAGTTTTACAATATTTAATTTATTAGTTAGCATTAATATTAAACGAAATAATTTTAGCGCTATTGCTATGTACAGGGCATGTCCCATTACCATCCTCACCCACCATAGTGACCGTTTTCCCTGCTGTTAATGCAGTTAATGCGGCAGACATATAAAACTTTTCATCATCGCGTTTGTGAAATGCCATTCTATTTTTTTGTGGACAGGCACAGTCACCAGATTTATCTACATTAATAAATATCATCCCATCTGTGTATTGGAACATATTTGTAACTTTGCCCTTAATCGTGCAATGTTTTGCTTGAACCTGGCCCGCAAACATTAGGGCAAGTAAAATTATTAATCTTTTCATTTAATAATCCATAATGCTTAACAAGTTAAAATAAAATAATTTAAAAATAAATTTAATAAATGTTTAATTATTACGATGATTGACCATTGCAATAATTAATATGCATTCTGCCATAGGCAATTGATTTGTAAAGGAGAGTTATATGTGAAAGTTTTATTTAGATTATATAATCAAGCATGTGATAGGCGCTTATAATAATTTTATGTTTCTTTTATTGTCCAATAAAGATTGACCAAAAAATACAAAAAAGGTTCAAGTACATAAGTAC
>NZ_BJXJ01000122.1 GCF_007990935.1 Vibrio sagamiensis NBRC 104589 | reverse complement strand
AATTTTTGCAACAAGCCCAAAGGAGGTGCTCAGGTGAGCACCTCGTGGACGTCTTCGATCTTTCCGGAAAGCCTTTCTCACTAGCTACAACGTTTTTAAAAAATCAAGCAATTTACCTTCAATAAGCATCCAGTCCGTAAAGTAGAAATCTTGACATTCATCAGTAATTTCATGGTCTTTGCGACTAAAGTTGGTTAATTGGAACCCTTTCTGATCTGCCCCCTCGACTTGCATTTGACGATAAAGCGCTAGCTTTTCACCGTTAACATACTCCTTATAAGAATTAACACCTGAAGGTAAGCCACCTTGAGCCGCACTTTTCCAGAGCTTATTTTCAATTGTATCTACTAACCATTTAGCAGCAGCAAGTGGTAATTCGATTTGAAAGATACTAAATCCCGGTATATTTTCATATTCCTTTTTGCCAAACAGTGGCGGCATAACTTTCTGAATAATCATCATTTCATCATTTGTTATTACTTTTAAAACATCGTCATCTTCAGAACCCAAATATGGCTCATCAAACTTTAATGTATATCCATTCGGAAGACTGAATGGATTTAATAATTTCATAGTCATTTTAACTTCCTTTTATTATATTGGTTCTGGTGTTAATAATGTTACGACGTTACCATTTTCATTTAACTGTCTAACTTTAAGAGGATCTCGCTCATAAGTTAAGACTTCAGCAAGTCCAAATTCTTGTTCAATCGTTCGACCCCATTTGGATTCCTTATCTACCTTAGTCAATCCATTACCTGCAAATAACTCATTCGCGCCAAATTCTCCACAAACACGATAACGAGCCAATAAATGTTGTTCTTGTATTTTCGATAGATTTCCCATTTCATAATGAACATACCTTCTAAACCTTTTCGGATCGAACGGGTTATTACCAAGGCTTTGAAACTTTTTAAAATGTTGCTCAAATTCCTCACTCATTTTCGGAGTCATAATCTTAGCCATGATATTACTATCTTTAATTCCACGTTCCATGAAGTCCGGAGCCAGTTCTTTTTTACCGAAATCAATCATATTTTCATAGGTCGGTACAAAAGATACCCTTTCAGCATTAATCGGCAGATTATGGCTATCAATAATGATAAGAGTAAAAGGTGCATCGGGTTTAAAATTTGTGATGCCGGATAATGCACCAATAAGATAAGGGTCAGTATCCGCAGCTTCCATTTGTTCAAACGTGGTAGTCCAATATGGCGCACGTTTAGTTCCAGGTCGAGGAAATCCAAGTGACGACTCTAAAACTTTATCAGCTGATTGTTGCACTATGCGAACATGGAAACGCTCATTCGCCAACTCACCCGATTTTACAAGGTCGAGTAATTCAGCGTCATCATATTTAGCTATATAACCATTTTTAATAATGTTTTTTCTTGCGGTTTGTAATCGCTCGGTAACTTCCTCAAACGATTTAGGGTAAGGTCCTCTAGGAGGGCTTGTTGCAAAAATT
>NZ_BJXJ01000121.1 GCF_007990935.1 Vibrio sagamiensis NBRC 104589 | reverse complement strand
CCGCTTTTGCTGCTGATATCTCGGTAAAGTGCCCTGACCAAGCTGTTAATTCAGTAATGATTGAAAACGGGAAAATTTATCTCGTAGTGGATAACGCTCTAATTAAAAATAAAACGTTATTAGATAACTTAGAACAAGGCTCAATTCGTTTTTGTACCACACAGGTATCGTCCATGGCCTCTGTATTTAGTGGACGTGAATCGTTTAATGCTGATATTAGTGATTGGGATACATCAAATGTGACGGATATGGAAGCCATGTTTTCTAGGGCCAAAGCGTTTGACCAAGACATAGGTTATTGGGATACATCGAATGTGACGAGAATGAAAGCCATGTTTTATAAAGCAGAAGCTTTTAATCAAGATATTGGGTACTGGGATACATCTAAAGTGACAAATTTTTCTGACATGTTTAAGTTTGCCAAAACCTTTAACCAAGATATTGGGCACTGGGATACATCGAGTGTGACGCGTATGGATGCCATGTTTTCTGAAGCCAAAGCCTTTAACCGAGATATCAAACGCTGGGATACATCGAGAGTGTGGAATATGAAAGATATGTTTAGTGGTACGGTTTTTAACCAAGATATAGGTCATTGGGATACGTCAAATGTGATATATATGAACTCTATGTTTGAGAATGCCAAAACCTTTAACCAAGATATAGGTCATTGGGATACGTCAAATGTGATGTATATGCGCTTTATGTTTAGTGGTGCTAAAGCCTTTAACCAAGATATAGGTATTTGGGATGTATCAAATGTGGTGGGTATGAGTAGTATGTTCGCCTTCACAGAAGCCTTTAACCAAGATATAGGTAATTGGGATACATCTAATGTTAAGGACATGGGGTATATGTTTTTTAGAGCGGACGCCTTTAACCAAGATATAGGTTATTGGGATACATCGAAAGTGACAAGGATGGACGACATGTTCACCAATGCAGGTAAGTTCGACCAAGATATAGGAGATTGGGATACATCTAATGTGACGAGTATGTCTGGCATGTTTGCTCATACAGAAGCCTTTAACCAAGATATAGGTGATTGGGATACATCAAATGTAACCAATATGGATTCCATGTTTGCTTGGACAAAAGTCTTTAACCAAGATATAGGTGCTTGGGATACATCGAATGTAATGGGGATGAGGACCATGTTTAAAGGATCAAAAGCTTTTAACCAAGACTTAACTAACTGGAACGTTAGCAAAGTAACGGAGCATACTGACTTTGCGAAAGACAGTGTTCTGACTGAAGAACAACTGCCAATTTTTGTAGACTAATTATTTATCGGTCTAGCTAAACAAAGGCCAGTGTTGATGGATTCAACGCTGGCTTTTTTGTGGGGTGAATCACTCTCAAAAAGTGGCGGCAAAAATGGCGGCGTTCATTGTAAAACAGCGTTGTTTATGGGTGTAAATTGTCATTTTTAACTGTTTTTATATACAAGTAATATTGATTAACCTATTGTTTTTATTGTGCTCTTCTTTGTTTTTATTAAGTTCTATGGCATGTCTTCT
>NZ_BJXJ01000120.1 GCF_007990935.1 Vibrio sagamiensis NBRC 104589 | reverse complement strand
TTAAAGATCCAACGCTTGAAATCATTTCAAAACATGGATTGTTGTCAGATGAACAGAATCCTCAATCTATAACGATAGATGTGTTTAAGGAATTGTCTTTCTTAAAATCAACATCATATGAATGGAACTTGTCTGAGGAGTATATATTACTTGGTGATGGCAATGTGGTTTTGAACTCGGATACTAAGTCAATTATATATTCTTTCAATACCGCGGGTTATGCTCGTATTTTCTATACTCTGTTAAATTCAAATGACGAATCTCAAGCTAAACTAGGTATGATTGATATTAGTGTAGGCTATGAATATTCCGATGGAATTATAATCAGCCAAGTGAATGACTTTAGTTATAACTCTCAATCTCCAAAAAAACTAGATATTGACATTTCTAAATTTATTACAGTGAACAAAGATGACACAGAGTATCAATTAATTAATGTCTATTCCGTAGGTCACTCTGTATCAATAAAAAATAAAAGTGATATTAATAATAAAGTATTTACTTTTACTTGGAATGATAAAAGTCCAGACTTTACTGATGTTGCTTTTGTTCTTTCTGATCATAAGGGAGGTTTTACATCAGGCATTTTGAGGTTAGTGAATGTTGATCTCATATCAATTCCGATTTGTGGAGGTGTGTTGAATGCCAGCATTCCTAATGACGTTAATGCCATTTGCTTGAAAGTGGCAACTGTCAATGCTTCACTCAATGACATAAACAGTAATTGGTTCTCTCATCCACCAAGCTATGATTTGATGGATTACCTTAACTATACAGTGTCTAATACTGCCAACAATAGTGGTGATACTTACGTCCTCAGTAGATCAGGTAGATCATCTTTCGCTCAATTTAGGCAGGATGGAAGTGATTTTGGTCAATTTAATCGTTGGTGTAAAAAGCTAGCGTCTTTGAATTTTGCTGGAAGAAATAACTGGCGCAGACCAACTTATCAGGAGTTATTGGCTTTCTTTAGTTCACGTAATCTAAATGAGATTGGATGGCTTTTTAATGATGGCTACTGGACGTCGGATTTCAATTCCCCTAATTTTTTAACCTTAGGGTATCTAAAGGATGTATATTATAGGCTCCCTTCCATACCTGACTATGGAAGTTGTGTCGCAGTCCCTGAGAGATAAGGTCATCTCGCTGAACACAATATCTTGAGGTTACTTGGGTATATAAGGATAAATATGCGAATGTACACTATTTGTGAAGCGAAGTGTTTCGTGTCGTTAGCCGTTGAAAACTCTCACACCTCTTAAGTAAGGAAGGTGAGCTTTCGGATCAGTGATCTTCCACGTTTACAAGGCGTAACGTAGCTTCTAACTCGAGTTACTTCTAGATGTTCTGCTCAGTGTGACAACCTTAGCTATCGGTTGCAGCAATGATTTGCAGAAATAGTGGGTCTATATAAAGAATTGTTAACAAAGTCTGAGTGCTAAGATTACTCACTTTTTGGGAAGAGAGACCTTCCTCTGTGCTGTTTTATTTCTGTGCCTTCTTTGATCTCAATCTATTAATATCGCTCTTAATCATGCACTTTGGGTTCATCTGTGTACGGTTCCCCCCTA
>NZ_BJXJ01000119.1 GCF_007990935.1 Vibrio sagamiensis NBRC 104589 | reverse complement strand
TCAGTATTCATTGAGCCGAAAAAACTTTAAATTGAAGAGTTTGATCATGGCTCAGATTGAACGCTGGCGGCAGGCCTAACACATGCAAGTCGAGCGGAAACGAGTTATCTGAACCTTCGGGGAACGATAACGGCGTCGAGCGGCGGACGGGTGAGTAATGCCTAGGAAATTGCCCTGATGTGGGGGATAACCATTGGAAACGATGGCTAATACCGCATAATGCCTTCGGGCCAAAGAGGGGGACCTTCGGGCCTCTCGCGTCAGGATATGCCTAGGTGGGATTAGCTAGTTGGTGAGGTAAGGGCTCACCAAGGCGACGATCCCTAGCTGGTCTGAGAGGATGATCAGCCACACTGGAACTGAGACACGGTCCAGACTCCTACGGGAGGCAGCAGTGGGGAATATTGCACAATGGGCGCAAGCCTGATGCAGCCATGCCGCGTGTGTGAAGAAGGCCTTCGGGTTGTAAAGCACTTTCAGTCGTGAGGAAGGCGGTAATGTTAATAGCATTATCGTTTGACGTTAGCGACAGAAGAAGCACCGGCTAACTCCGTGCCAGCAGCCGCGGTAATACGGAGGGTGCGAGCGTTAATCGGAATTACTGGGCGTAAAGCGCATGCAGGTGGTTTGTTAAGTCAGATGTGAAAGCCCGGGGCTCAACCTCGGAATTGCATTTGAAACTGGCAGACTAGAGTACTGTAGAGGGGGGTAGAATTTCAGGTGTAGCGGTGAAATGCGTAGAGATCTGAAGGAATACCGGTGGCGAAGGCGGCCCCCTGGACAGATACTGACACTCAGATGCGAAAGCGTGGGGAGCAAACAGGATTAGATACCCTGGTAGTCCACGCCGTAAACGATGTCTACTTGGAGGTTGTGGCCTTGAGCCGTGGCTTTCGGAGCTAACGCGTTAAGTAGACCGCCTGGGGAGTACGGTCGCAAGATTAAAACTCAAATGAATTGACGGGGGCCCGCACAAGCGGTGGAGCATGTGGTTTAATTCGATGCAACGCGAAGAACCTTACCTACTCTTGACATCCAGAGAACTTTCCAGAGATGGATTGGTGCCTTCGGGAACTCTGAGACAGGTGCTGCATGGCTGTCGTCAGCTCGTGTTGTGAAATGTTGGGTTAAGTCCCGCAACGAGCGCAACCCTTATCCTTGTTTGCCAGCGAGTAATGTCGGGAACTCCAGGGAGACTGCCGGTGATAAACCGGAGGAAGGTGGGGACGACGTCAAGTCATCATGGCCCTTACGAGTAGGGCTACACACGTGCTACAATGGCGCATACAGAGGGCAGCCAACTTGCGAAAGTGAGCGAATCCCAAAAAGTGCGTCGTAGTCCGGATTGGAGTCTGCAACTCGACTCCATGAAGTCGGAATCGCTAGTAATCGTGGATCAGAATGCCACGGTGAATACGTTCCCGGGCCTTGTACACACCGCCCGTCACACCATGGGAGTGGGCTGCAAAAGAAGTAGGTAGTTTAACCTTCGGGAGGACGCTTACCACTTTGTGGTTCATGACTGGGGTGAAGTCGTAACAAGGTAGCGCTAGGGGAACCTGGCGCTGGATCACCTCCTTATACGAT
>NZ_BJXJ01000118.1 GCF_007990935.1 Vibrio sagamiensis NBRC 104589 | reverse complement strand
TTCTCGATATCTCAGCTTGTAAGCGAGGTAGTAGCGAACAGTTTCGAGAATAACTTCAGAGGGAAAGTGGCAACCTTTAAACATTAAGAATCAGCATCATGAGTGGAAATTAAGCGAATTTTAACTATGGAGCTCTAAGTTTGCGACAGAACCCTCTTTGAAGGTTAGCTGGTTTGACATACGTCCTCATGATGGATATAAATGAAGTAAGCTAGGTTACTCAGAATGCTCCATCATAAGAAGGTGTCGATTGAGAGACGCTTGCTCTTTAAACCAGAAAGTACACGTGAATAATTCTGAAATCTCTTACGAAATCTTGAAATTAAAGCGTTACGCACAAGTAAATTCGGGGAAGTCCTCCTGGAATTGAGCCTCTAGATATCGAATGGCATGCCAAAGAAGCGTATGGATTTAATTGATTCTGGAGGCAGTTCAAAATAGAACGTCGCTTTACGTCCTGCTTTACTTGGCACTGTAATTTGCTGCGGGTTACTTTTACCAGACCAAAGGTTGGTTCCATATTCCTCTTTATCAACCACAAGAACATTCTCTGACTCGATTAGGTTTATGATACGAATAGGCTCATGATGCGCACTCTTAAAGCCTACCTCAATGGAAGCACCATTTTCCCCTACCTTTTTAACATTTAATACTTTAATTTCTAAATATTTTTTCAAATCTTCAGTATTGTTAATGATCAGGGCGCCGTCTTTACTGAGACCGGTTTTTCTTCCTTCGTTAACGCCTTCATCGACACCTTCGACGAGGTCTTTACTAAACTTAACAAATCCAGAAATAACACCTTTTGTCGTTTCAGTAATATCACTACCACTCAGCTCACTCGCATATGACTGAGTTGACATAACCATTAGAATAATCAATGCAATTTTTTTCAATGTAATTTCTCTTATATCATTACTATAGGAATTTTGCATAAGCTTTAGCTATTATACAAATCTCATGTTTTTTGAAATATGGCTCTTTATTATAATTAGATTTAAATAATTTTTTTTACTAAAGATGATATCGTATTAACTAAATAGACTGTCATTATTGTTTGTGATGTACTTTTTGTTCGATAAAACGGACTTCGTAAAGGTGTGTCAATGAAGGATGGGTTTTTAATTATCCCCCTTATTTTTGCAACAAGAACAGTGTAGGAGAACTCTGCCTTTAACATAAAATGGATGTGTGATATATCAAATACAATTACTTCCTACACTCAAAAAAAGATGCTCTTTTTTCACTACTTATCTGACGCTCAGATAAATTAAGATCACTATGATTTTCATATTTATAAAAATGATCTAAAACAGGGTTTAATGCCTTTAAACCTATTAGTCTGTAGCTATTTTCTTCTTCTTTTGTCAGTTTGTAATCGATAACTCTTTCACTCAGCATGCCTCCGATTAACTGTTGCACATAATAACCATCATGGTCATAGAATAAGTAGTTATTTCCCACACTCCCTAAACATATCATACATTTTCCTTTTTCGTTTTTTACTATACCCAAGTGACCTCGCTCTGAATCAAGCATCTTGAGGTTAAAACTTGCTTAACAATATCAGTGTGATGTTTTTGTAACAAGCCCC
>NZ_BJXJ01000117.1 GCF_007990935.1 Vibrio sagamiensis NBRC 104589 | reverse complement strand
TCTTTATTAACGACAAGTAGCAAGCATTGATATTAGGCTTTCATCGCTGTTACTTTTACTGCATCAGCAATGGTACGGTAGTTTGGTGACAGTTTTTGTACGCCAGCAATAACTTCATCAAATTCAGCTTGAGTCGCATCACCTTTCACGTCAAAGTGGAACTGGATTTCATCAAAGCCCACTGGCGCCTCTTCACTTACGTCGAGGAAACCACGTAGGTCGAGATTGCCCTTGATCGTTAGGTTAACCGAATCAAGTTTGATACCACGTGCGCTTGCTCCAGCAACAAAACCAACCATCATACAACCTGCCATTCCGCCTAGAAGGTAATCTTGTGGCGTTGGGTAAGCATTGTTACCCAGTAGCTCTTCTGGCTCACCCACTTGGAAGCGAAAATCTTTAACAATTTCTTTACCGCCCACTTTTTGATTGAGCGTACGAATTTCGCTGTGCACGCCACCTTTCCATTCTGCAACAATGCCGTATTCTGAAATAGCTTGTGCCGGCTCATTGGTAACGATTTCTGTGTAAGCTGCAAGGTCATTAAGTTTGATGCCATTTAGGGGTGCGTTTGCCATGAAATTTTCCTTTAAATTTTTATGATGACGCTGATGCCTAATGTAATTGCTTATTCGTTTGAATCTGCATCAGTCGCTTTATTTTTGTTATTTATCTATTTCGCTTTTATCGCGGCTTCCCCACCACTTTGGAGGAAGCCACATACGTTGTGATTACTGGTTACGACCTGCCATCACACCGCCATCAACATTCAGTACCGTACCGGTTGTCCAAGACGCTTTGTCTGACAATAAGTACTCAATCGCATCTGCAACATCTTCTGTTGAACCAATACGGCCAATTGGGTGGAATTCATTGAAGCCTTTCAGTGTTGATTCAATTTCTTCTTCTGCGATGAAAGATTTGTAAATCGTTGACATCACAACTGCAGGTGCAACCGCATTCACTCGTACGCCGTGCTCGCCTAGTTCAATCGCTAGGTTTTTAGTTAGAGCGTGCAAGCCTGCTTTTTGCATTGAATAAGCAGATGAAGGCGTTGCTTTGATTGCTTGGTGTGCCCACATAGAACCAATGTTGACGATAGCACCGCCACCGTGTTGCTTCATATTCTTCGCTACCGCTTGCGTGATGAAGAAGAAAGCACGGTTCATATCAAGTTGTAGGTCGTAGTCACGCTCTGAATGCTCAAGGAAATCAACAGGCTTGAAGAAACCAGCAGCGTTAACCAAGTAACCGATGTGGCGTTGTTCGGCATTCAATTGTTCAATAAAGCTTTGCACATCGGCTGAGTTGTAAAGGTCAACTTGAGCGGTTTCAACGTGACCGTTAGTTTTTGCTTCAAGGTCTTGTTTCGCTTCAGCAAGATTTTGTGCGTCATGAGACAAAATCATCACTGGCACACCACTGTTAAGAAGACGTTCAGCGGTTGCTTTACCCATACCAGAAGAGCCGCCAACGATAAGTGCTATTGAAGAAGTATTAAACATATTGATTCCTTAGTCTACCTTCTAGTAGGTAGTTATTAATTTTCTAAAAAAAGGAGTGTTTGCGTTCTCACTCCCTGTCTGTGGTTGTTACTTTATGATCCTTAGTGAATGACGTCAA
>NZ_BJXJ01000116.1 GCF_007990935.1 Vibrio sagamiensis NBRC 104589 | reverse complement strand
GCTGAGTTCTTGCTCGAGATGAAGATTGGTTCTTTGTTTGTTCGAAGTTCTCTAAGACTCTCTTTTGCTGGTTTAAGTTACCTTTATCCACAACAACTAAAGCATTTTTAAAGTCTTTACGTTGGTCTGGCATCATGCCAATTTCTTTCTGATTAGCAATAACAGGGCTATCTGTACGAACTTTATAACTTGTAATATTTTCTAGTTCTTTGAGTTCTTTGACAAGTCCTTGGCTGGCTGTACTCAAGTCAGCATGTCTCAAACTACCTAACGCTTTATAGCCATCAGTGTTCTTATCAAATTTTCCTGGAAACATGTTCTTAAGGTTATGCCCACCCATACCAATCGAAACACTATTCGCTTGCGGGTTATTCTCTAACAACGAAATGGCTTGGGCAGCAACTAAGTTCTTGAGGTCTTTAGGGCTGTATTTGCTTGTGCCATGATTATCAATCATAGCAATGGTACCGATACAGAAATCACCATCTTCTTGTTTCCAAATATTGTAGTGACCAACATACTCCTCAGCACTGTTGAAGATTTTTACAGAAGAACCCTTATCAGACAAATATTCAGCGGTAGGGTAATTTCCTCCCACAGCACCTGGAAAGTCACAATGCTTAGTTTTACAACTCAGCATAAAAGGTGCCCCCTTTGAATAATCCTTTGGCTCAAGAGGCTTAGTCTTCAGTTTGCCTGCATTAACCCCTTTCAAATCAAAGTCGATACTCTTTTCGCCTTTGGCATCCATTATCTCTTTAGCAAGTGCTAGAAATCTTCCTTTATCCATTAATGTTTCTTCTTTACTGTAAAGATCAGTAAATACAGTGTCTTGGTGAGGAGTAGTAATATCTTCTAGACCGGCTAAATCGTGTTCATTCACTACGAATCGATTAATGGAAAGATAGCTTTGCTCGTTATTAATTTTAACGCCATTGTTTTTTAAAGTATCGAGGACTCCTTGCATATTCCCTGCGTATGCTTTGATGTTACTTGCTACTTCTCCATTTTTTCTTTTTGGAGCGTCACTACTCGATTTATTATCAATATTTAGGTTCTGGTTGGAGTTTACTGCTGTAATCATGTCTTAGCCTTTGTGTTGACGAGAATTTCCATCAATGCTAATTCATCATTTCCAATTTTACAGCGGAATTTAAAGGAAACAAATTGAGAAAGATTGCCTAAAAAATTAGAAATAGAAAAAACATCTTTTACCTAATTTCACACTTAAACACCGGGTATTTTCACATAACATCATTTTTCTTATTTCCATGAAAAACGGACTGATTGATATAAGGCACTGAAAAATGATGAAAATAAGGTGTGCTCAAGACATAAAATCTAGGTTGAAGAAAAACAAAAAAACAGGATGGCAAACTTTTGTTGTTTTCTGTAAGGAGAGGTTTTCGAATATAAGAAGCTGGTTATTTGAACAGACTTAAAAGTTCCCTTCAGTTGACTGGTGTATATGCCAACAGTTCTCAGTCAACTTGATCTCATTACCCACAATGCAACACCAGACTACAGCACTTTTTTCCTCAGTACTCATAGCGAGTTATGACTAATACACACTCATCCGAGCATATCACTACCGCATTTTTCACGTTTTTTTCATCAAATAACATGAGAAACACAGTGTGCTTGATTAGGGCTTGTTGCAAAAATT
>NZ_BJXJ01000115.1 GCF_007990935.1 Vibrio sagamiensis NBRC 104589 | reverse complement strand
GGCATTATTTTTAGGAGAAATGCATAAAATCGCCAAAAATCCACTCTACTTTACCTAATAATAACCAGATAAAATTGTGACTTTAGTCATGCAAAAATCAAACAGACAACTCACTTGTATATAAAATAGAGGCTTAAAAAGTAGAATTATTAACCTTTGCAACAAACCCTCTTTTTGGTCAGACTAACATACCAATCTCAACAATTGGCTGTCTTCATCAGCCCAACCAATGAAGTATCGCACTCATTATCTGAATTCGGAGGTGACCATCCATGCACCTTTATCTATACTTTCATTATAACCTCAGCGTTCTGGTCGATTAATATCTACGTAAAGCTTGATGGCATTTTTGTTATTATTCCGATTTGCAATTAGTTTCCCTGATAAGTAACATCAACCATACTGAATAAATAACATGATTGTAAAAAGAAATTAATAGAATATAATTGCCACTTTATTTTTATATAGTTGACAGAAATCAAAATGGATAAAATTACCAGTTTGATTACGTTAGGAAAATTATGGATATTATTAATCTATTTTTTGAAACTTACCTTATTATTGGTGGGTTTGTAACATTGTATGTATTGTTTATGTTCTTTACTACAGGACATAATGTTTTTGATTCTCCGGTTAAACCTAACTTGGCGTTTTCTAATAAGGTTAGCTACGTTCTCGTTATGTCTTATCTGTTCCCAATATTTTATGGGGTTTTCTTCAATGAGGTTCTTAATTTACGCTCTAATGTAAAGCAGGCTATAAAGCCTAATGATCGACCTTAGTAAACAAGGCTATTTTCAATTTCCTGTGGGTCAGCTACTCAGTATTCTTTAACCTGTAGATGTAAAAACCTGAACTATCTTCTTCAACGTACTATGCAATACCTGCGAAGCTGACAATAAAAATGAGGTGTTCAGGTAAGAACCTCAGACACCTCTTAATTTTTTGCAACAAGCCCCTAATAAGAGTCATGCGTCAGTCACATTGTTTGTAAAGAGTACATATATGAGAAATGTAGCGATACCTAAATTGTTGTTTTCATCTTGGTCTTATTGGGCTGATCGGAGCTCGTTAGAAAACATCAGCTATCCGGGTGTATATGCTTTAGCTATCACGTCGGACGACCTTACTGGTCAAAAAATGTCGTTTGAAAACATTGTATATATTGGAATGTCCAATTCTCTATCAGGTATCAAAGGCAGACTGAATCAACTTAATCGCTCGATAAATGGTGGGCGCGGTCATAGTGGTGGCAATACTATTCGTGCTCACCTTGGCGAGTATTCGGGTTGGAAAAATGATTTAGATTTGTATGTATCTATCTGCCCAATAATCTGTGATGTAAAAAGACGCTCCATCGAAGATTTAAAGTTAATGGGAGCAGTTAGTTATATGGAATATGAGGCATTTTCTTTGTTTAGGTCAAAAAATCCAGCACTCATCAAGCCTAAGTATAATAAGCAGTAAGAGTGTAGCAAACTGTTTAAGAGTGATTCGCAACGCGTGGCATTTTTGCTATGCGTTGCGTTTTGTGTTTAAGGTTGCTTCGGTATTGCGTTGTTCACACCTTAACAAGCCCTTATGCATTTTTTCGCGAACAGGCTAGTAGATTCGCGCACTGACAATAACTACAGGAAGCCATGTAAGAATGACTCTCTTTCGTCTTTGGTATTTAGAGGTATTTTGGCTATATGAGTTACGTCGTGATGAGCC
>NZ_BJXJ01000114.1 GCF_007990935.1 Vibrio sagamiensis NBRC 104589 | reverse complement strand
GCCGTTGACGATCAAAATAAAGGTCTGCCATTCGTGGAATACGAAGGAAAAGAATGGTAGCGGTTAAAGAAATTATAAATAAAAATACTAAAATAATAAAATCCCGATAAAGTCCATTTTTGGAAGTTTCCAAACCATAAGTCATAATCGCATTTATGTATTCTTTTAATGAACTCTTTCCATCCTCTCCAATCATAGCATCATAATAAATAAATTGATCTTCAATCAACTGACCTCTTTCACGTTTTTTTTGGTTTATTTCGATCATTTCATGAGCAACTTCAATTTCAGCTTCGGATGGCCAGAAGGAACTTCCCATAGAAAGGAACAATCCCCAGAATGCCAACACAAAAGGGGCAATATAGACAAATCTTGCAATATGCATAGGAGAAGATATTGCTAATGTTTTGTCGTCCACTAAGCTAATTGAGCTTTTGGGGTCATCATAGGCTTCCAATGCGAACGTTTTATAAAGCCATTCTCTTAGCTCAATGAATTTTATGGCTTTACCATAAATACCCGATTTATTTCTTTTATTTGTCATTACATCACTATATTGTCTATCAAATCAAAATGACTTGTTCGAGTTAATCACATTAGGTAAAAGCGAAAACGTCCTACATGTTGAACAAAAGGCATAGAGCGGCCAAACCGCCGCTCTATTTCTGATTTTAATTCAAAGTAAATCTAATGACTTTAAAATAGGTGTTTAGTATAAAGCTCTGGCAATTCATGATCACGCTTTAAAAGTTCTGCTAATTGATGCTCAAAATTCTCTGGTTTTTCATCAACACGAAGATAATACCGGTAGTACTTATCTGGTTCACACTCAAATCGCTCACCTGTGATCACTGCGCTTTTTCCTTTGTCCATAAAGTTAAATATTATTGCCATGAGCTCCGTATTATCATCTTCGGAGTTAAAATGTATACGACCTGTCGGCTGAACCATACAGTCTTTAAACCAATATTGTTTCTTTTTATGTTTTGCATAAAAAACGAAATAAAGACCTAATGATACTTCACGGTAACCTAAGTTTTGAAAATGACAAGCCAAAACTTTACCAAAAGACCAAGTGTATACGATCTGTCGACGGCGATCGAAGTAGATATCTGCCACACGGGGAAAACGGAGAAAAAGTACCGTACTCACTACAGATATAATCAAAACAATTAAAGCAATAATCATATCTTGGTAAAGCGATACTTTTCTTTCTTCAAATCCATACTGCATAGTAGCATTAATATACTCGAACAAAGAACTTTTTCCGTCATCACCAACCATAGCCTCTAGGTAATGGTAATATTCCTCATCAATAAGTTTTTCATTATTTGCTAATAACTCTTTTTTCAGCTCAACTTTATAGTTCGCATACTCAACTTGAGCTTCACTTGGCCAAAATGAGGTATTACATATATAAAAAAGGAAAAGCCAAACACCTAATATCCAAGGGGCTAAATAAAAAAACCGAGCCTTATGAAAAGAAGAGCTTATTGCCAATGTGGTATCATCAACCAACGTAATCGAATTCCTTGGATTATCAGTAGCACCCAATGAGACTCTGTCATTTATCCATTCTCGCAATTCTATAAAGCGCTTGAGGTATCTTGTCGACCTAAAAGGTTTATTTTTATTTCTACTTTCTCTCATTAGAGTATCTGCCCATCTTTCATTCCAATCGTTGTCAGCGGCTTTGTTTCCGTATTCAACCCATCCTG
>NZ_BJXJ01000113.1 GCF_007990935.1 Vibrio sagamiensis NBRC 104589 | reverse complement strand
CGTAGCTCATTGCGGTAGTGCCATACCACCTCACAGCCGTCTTTCTGAACTGAGAACCATGAGGTTGCTTGGGCATATAGTTTAAGGTCGAAGAACTGTATATTCGACCTTAAATTGATTATGCAAATATCACCGATTGCGTTCTTGTTAGTTCGGTATTGGTATTAACCCAATCTGTGATTCGACTATAAAATTCATTATGCTCATCTAACCGCATAAATGTCTTATTGTTATTGGGCAAGGTAAGCGTTTTACCAAGGTGAGAGATACTATGAAAAACGTTATGCATAACAGGAACAAGGTCCCCTTTAATTTTTACGTGTAAAGTCTCGCTGCTCAGCTCTTTTAACTTGTCTTCAATCGCCTCTTTACTATCCATGCCAGTAATACTTTTATTTTTTTGGATCTGATTTACGATTTCATTCTTTGAAACAGCGCCAAGCTGTGCAGATGAAAAGTTTATTGATTTAATCGCTTTGTTTTTTTTTGCGCCTAGCATCAAAGCGGCATAAGAAGCTTCACCACCACCTTTAGAGTGGCCTGAAACACTAAATGAATATTCAGGTGGTAGCTTTGTTTGAAGCTCTGAGTAAATATTTTCTGCAAGCTGAGCAGCTTGTTCGTAACTTTTAGTCATCCCAAGATCTTCGAATCCAAATGCATTTCTTGCATTAGATAGCCACTGTTTCATTGTTGCAACTGCATTATTTATATTTCTAGCGACAAAAGTACCAGGCTTCTTTCCAGAAGTCGTTCCACCAAACACTAGACGCACCTCTTTTTCTTCGTCATTTACAAAAAGGAAAGCAGTCAGCCCGCGATTAGTGATAAGGCCATTCTTAATTTTCGGGATCTCTTCCGCTCCCTCAAACTTACTAAACGCCAGTTTAATAGGCGCTAAGGCTTCTGAGTTAATATCAGGACTCCATTTATTCTCTGTTGCAGCATCAAGAGTATGAGTATAAGGAAAATTTGCTAATGCGGCATCAGCCTTTAACGTTGTTTTAATCCGGTTAATTTGCTCGACGTCTTGCAACGATATCTTTTCGGCTTTGATTTGCTTTAGATCCATGTTGATTGTTGTGTTTGAGTCTATTCCCCTAGAAATAGGGCTAGACGACGGCGACTGATATATCTTCCCTGCTTGTTTTAGGTTTGTGTTATTAGATAGATTTAATTGAGTATTTACAACTCGCGGTTGAGACATTAAGTTATGTTTGCCGGCTATAATCATTTATGCTGATCCTCTGTAGTTAGTACTGAAAACATAATGTTGCGAGCTTCATTTGACTGGCTCCAGAAGTTATTGAGTGTATTAGTTTCAATGGCTTCTACAGGTAAAGACGTTGACAGAACAACGGTACGATCATCAGATGCGAGCGAGAAAGAAGCAAATCCAATCATGTCTGAATGGTTATTTAATAAGAGCAAATCTGAATGTAATTCTGGGTTATTTGGCCTATCTGCTTGATGGAGAATAAACATAAGTACCAAGCGAGATTGAGTAAGCATAAATGTACAGTAATGCTTTCCTTTATTATCAGTCAGGTTGCACACTCCATCATCCAATTGCCATTGATCTGATGATAAATGAGTTAACCAATGATTCACTTCTTTTTCAATATTCATGTTATTCCTTGGATTTTTGACTATCTTTATATGTTTAATTTATCAATATTACGGCAAGGAATATAATTAACTTTGAATGAGAATTTATCATTAAAAGACAAAATTACACACCTGGCCAATGAACGGCTTTGTTGGCGCGCTCAATAAATCATCAATTTTGATTTGAGCGTGCCTTACTTTATCAGGGCTTGTTACAAAAATTAAAGATGTTTCTGAGGTGCCTATACGAGCACCTCTTTTCATGCGTAGATTCCAAAGATATTTAAGAGTTC
>NZ_BJXJ01000112.1 GCF_007990935.1 Vibrio sagamiensis NBRC 104589 | reverse complement strand
TCATGTGACTTATGATCAAGCTGTTGAGATGTTTAACGCTCAAACAGCAACACAACAAGCAATGGGACAAAACCCTATCGTCTCATCTACTAAGTTAAAGCGAGTTAAGTATTCTTCTATTAATGACGCTCAAGCGGAATACTCAAAGCAAACGATAGAAAAATCGTTGGACCTTGAAAAAAGAATACTTGAGGTTAAAGAAACAGGTAACCAAAGTGCCAAGAGCTTAGTTGAGCATATTAATAGCTATGATTCTCCTACGTTTGACGGTATTAAGGGCTCTGATGAAACTAAAACAAAAAGTGTTGGAGATGATGCTTCAGCACCAGAAATAGCCCCTCCTAAGGTCTTTGCCAAATCTTGTAATCTTGCCCCTGGGGAAGTTTGTGTTGGAAATTGCAGAGAGCTTGCCTCTGACACAGGTAATATTTCAGTCTTTAGGAGTAATCCAGACTCTGGTTCTGATACAGGCAAACGAAGCGGTGGAGCTACGGATGCCATGGCGCTTGGAGCTATTACTACAGCAGCTGGATACAGAACGTTTGCAGGCTCTGCATCTCTTGAAATGCTCTTAGATAGAGCAGCTATTTCAGCTGGTACAGCTTTAGCAGAATTGTCTACTTATGGCTTACGTTTAGCAGGCGCAGGGTTAAGTACAGCTTTTATGCTCTTCTATTCGCCTAGTTTAGGCGATGGCACTCTCTATAACAATGAGGATCTCCTATACCGTGATAGGGTTGATACGCTCATCCGATTTAGCTTTGACAATGAAGGAAAAATACATGGCTATCATGTAGATCATACTGAAATTCCAAAGCGCACAGTTGAAAAAGTAGGCGATAAGTTTGTTGTCGATCTAGAACCAGGGATTACTATCGAGTGGCTTCCTGGAGTAGCTGAAACAAATGAGGGTAACATTTTAGTAAGTCCTATTCCGGATGTTGACCCTTACAATATCTATATTCACCCTGAAGCAGAGCAAGGGAAGGAATTTGATAATACATATATCACGCCAGTAAGTGATGTGGAATTTAACGACTATATTCTAACTTTTCCATCAGATACTGGTATTAAACCACTTTATATCGTTTATAGTTCAGACGCTTTAAAGTATGCGCCCACAGCTAAGCACCGTAAAGGCGGCTGGGGAACTGAAATGGACCTTAGTGATGATGTTGGTAGAGAAGTTCTAAATAAATCTCTTCAAGGAGGAAAACAGAGGTATGCGTATCATGATGGAAAAATCTACGAGTTTCAGCCAGATAATAGGGATGGATGGCATGGTTATCCTGTAAAGGGTACAGAAGCTCCATCTTCAGTATTAAAAGAAATGAAAAAACTTGGCCACTTTGGAAACGCTGAGTACAAGAAACTAATTAAGGGTAAATAAATGTATAAGTTTAAATTTGAAATTCAACCAGCCACAGAATATGATACAGAATTAACTTTATTCTTGTTGTCAATGAATCTCATTAATCAAATGACTGGGGAATGTGTAAACCTAGCCAAAGTCGTTCTTGAAAATGCAGAGGAACTAAATTGGTTCGTAGAAAATGAATCGGCAATTAGAAATGAAAAATGCCCAGTAATTAGTAATGATGCCTTTTCAGTGGCAACGGGGATTAGTAATTTCTATGATCAAGTTGATCCTGACAACTTCTCAGATGAAATAGATAAAATGTATGAATATAGAACTAGTCATTCAATTAGGTTTGCTTTTAGAGGCCAAGACCTACCTGATATGGTAATTGCTGCAAATGATACTGGGCATGAAGTCTCATGTGATGATGAGTCAGTTTATAAATACCTTGTAGATATAAATAGCCTGTTTAGTGAAGTAGATCGTAGTATAAAAGAGCTCGCTTGACTCTCCGGTTTTTTTGCAAAAATTGAAAATCTTTCTGAGGTGCCTAATTGAGCACCTCTTTTTATGCGTAAATTCTAAAGATATTGAAGAGTTC
>NZ_BJXJ01000111.1 GCF_007990935.1 Vibrio sagamiensis NBRC 104589 | reverse complement strand
GGCTCATCAAGATTTGACAAAAATACATAGTTCAGTGATCAATCATAGTTAAAGTCTGGCGGGTTGTGAGGGTTTTGCAACAAGCTCATTATGCGTACGAAAGAAGAGTTGGACTGGTATGTGAATATCACGCCTGAAGGGTTTGATTTGGCGCTAGGTTGGATACACGGGGGAGAGTCTTAAGTCGAATTTTGTATCAGGCCGATGTAACAGACATTCTGCCTATAGAAAGCACGTTTTGCCTAGTCTTTTGAGTACTATGAATTTATAAAATTTAGTAGTATAACTAAAAACGTAATTCAATGAGGTTAGTATGCCTAAACCCCCAGGCCAAAGTTTTCCTTTTCCTAGTCGCACATCGATGTATTGGGAAACATGTCATGTGACTTATGATCAAGCCGTAGAGATGTTTAATGCTCAAACAGCGACGCAACAAGCGATGGGACAAAACCCGATAGTTTCGTCTACCAAGGTTAAACGAAAGCAGTTTTCCTCAGTATATGAAGCACAAAACGAATATTCAAAGACCACGATAGAAAAGTCTAAACAGTTTGAGGAAAGCATTCTTCAAATTCAAGATTCAGGTAACCAAAGCGCCAAAAGCCTTATTGAACGTATAAATAATTCTTATAGGCCTACCTCTAATGGAGCGACAGATACTGAGCCAACTAAGGTCAAAAAAGTTGGTGATGATGCAGTTGCAAAAGTTCACAATCGACAAGATGTAGTAGAAGATGGAGTTTTTGTTTGGATTGAAACAATAGGCACTGGACATGCTTTATTAACAGTGCATGATTCTGATATAACAATGTTTTCTTATGGGCGCTACGATGATATTTACCCTAATACTTTGGGGACTATGGGGGATGGTGTTTTGATTAAAGCCTCAAATGAGGACTGTAAACCATATTTAAGAGAGCAAATTTTTGCAAAAGGAGCTCGAGTATTTAAAATAACGGATGTAAATAAATCGGATGTTTTTAATTACTTAAATGATATTTGGGAAGACAGTGATGACTACCCCGATTCTACAGAAGGAGAACTAACCTTAAAAAGTGGAAGAGTTATTAATGAATATAGCTTGTTTGAAAACAACTGTACAACCACAATAGTAGACGCCTTAGATAAATCTGGTACTAAAATCTTTGAAGATTCGATACTTGGAGTTGAGCTTGATCAAAGTTTTACGATCCCAGTTTCACTAAGCGATTATCTAAAAAATGCTTCATTAAACTTTGATATGCTTGTTATTGATGTAACAAAAGAGATGAAAATGTTTTTAGACAATCCAAATAACTTAAAGATAAAGAAACCAAGCAAAAAGGACATAGTATTTGGTATTATCACAAATCAAGCTAGTTTTTTTGGCTCTTCTAGTAGCGATTAAGTAGGTAAAATGATGGTTAAATGGATATTTATATTATTTTTAATTTTTCTATATAGCATTGTCCTTTTTCTTCCGTTCACGGATTTAATGTTATTAATTAAATATAAATTACCAGAAGATTGCTCCACTATTGGCCAGGATATTGATCGGATAACAGATAATCTATTTTTTATCGCATTCGGTGGTTATTATCTTTCATTAACCCTTATTATATTGATATTGGTTAAATTCAATAATAAAAATTAGTTAAAGTCCTCATGAGGCACTTACTGGCAAAACTGAAGATGTGTCTGAGGTGCCTAACTGAGCACCTCTTTTCATGCGTAAATTCCAAAGAGACTGAAAAGTTCACTGCGGAAGGCGGCTCTCTCTTGCACCCTCAGCTTCGGCTCATCACAACGTAACCAAAAATCAAACTGCCTTTATTCGAGGTTTCTGCAACAAGCTCATTTCTACACTGCACACAGCTAGAAATAGAAGTTGTGATCAAAAAGCAATCAATTATTTTGTCATTATTGTGTCAGTGTTTGTGCATTGGTCCTAACTTTATATTGACTTTTAAGTGTTTTGTTAATATCGCTATTAAAATAATAAAAACACCTATTATCAGAGGTTTGTTGAGTATTTTGATTGAGAAAGGTACGGCTTCAATATGCTAGATTAAGGCT
>NZ_BJXJ01000110.1 GCF_007990935.1 Vibrio sagamiensis NBRC 104589 | reverse complement strand
AGTAGGCCTTTCACATCAGTGGAAGACATTCAAGCTCTGCTTGACAGAGCTGGTGATGAAAATGGTACGACTATTGTTTTAAACAATGCGACCATTCGTAAAGCGGTAATAAACACGTCTGTCTCTCCAAGAACTGAGTACAAAGGCTTACTCTCTGCGGGTAGAAACATTACATTTGACACATCATGTGTAACAGATATGAGTGAACTTTTCCGTGGTGAATACTCTTTCAACGAAGACATTGGCGATTGGGATACTTCCAGTGTGACGGATATGAGCGCCATGTTCTGGCTTGCTCAGGCTTTCAACCGAGACATTAGTAGCTGGAATACTGCTAATGTGACGAATATGAGCGCTATGTTTGAGGGTACTAATGCATTCGACCAAGACATTGGTAACTGGAATACAGCCAATGTGACGGACATGAACAGTATGTTCGAGGCTGCTAGGGTCTTCAACCGAGATATTAGTAGCTGGAATACTGCTAATGTGACGAATATGAGCGCTATGTTTGAGGATACTAATGCATTCGACCAAAACATTGGTAGCTGGAATACAGCCAATGTGACGGACATGAACAGTATGTTCGAGGCTGCTAGGGTCTTCAACGGAGACATTAGTAACTGGAATACAGCCAATGTGACGGATATGAGCGCTATGTTCTGGGAAGCTTCAAAATTCGATCAAGATATAAAAACCAATGGAGATTCTTGGAATACAGCCAATGTGACGAATATGAGTGATATGTTCTCGATGGCTAATGATTTCAACGGAGACATTAGTAACTGGAATACTGCTAATGTGACGGATATGAGTGCTATGTTCCAAGGTGCTGAAAAATTCAACCAAGATATAAAAACCAATGGAGATTCTTGGAATACAGCCAATGTGAAGTATATGAGCTTTATGTTCGAGGGTGCTGCTGCCTTCAACGGAGACATTAGCAACTGGAATACCGCCAATGTGACGAATATGAGAACTATGTTCAAGGGCGCTATAAAATTTGACCAAGAAATAAAAACCAATGGAGATGCTTGGAATACCGCCAATGTGAAGGATATGAGCGCTATGTTCCAAGGTGCTGAAAAATTCAACCAAGATATTAGTAACTGGAATACTGCCAATGTGATGGATATGAACAGCATGTTCTATATGGCTAAAAGATTTGACCAAGAAATAAAAACCAATGGAGATGCCTGGAATACAGCCAATGTGACGGATATGAGCAATATGTTCTCGATGGCTAAGGCATTCAATAAAAACATTAGCAACTGGAATACAGCCAATGTGACGGATATGAGTTGGATGTTCTTTGTTGCTGAAAAATTCGACCAAGACATAGGTAACTGGAATACTGCTAATGTGACGGATATGAACAGCATGTTCAAGGGTGCTAAAGCATTCGACCAAGATATGAAAACCAATGGAGATACCTGGAATACTGTCAAGGTAACGAATATGAAGGATATGTTCCAGGCTGCTGTTAACTTCAATGGAGACATTAGTAACTGGAATACTGGCATGGTGGGGGATATGAGCGGTATGTTTGAGCGCGCTGTAATATTTGACAGAGACATTATCAACTGGAATACCGCCAATGTGACGAATATGAAAACTATGTTCAATGGCGCTGAAAAATTCGACCAAGACATTGCTAATTGGTGTGTGAGTCAAATATCGTACAAACCTGAAGAGTTTGATTCCGGTTCGGGGTTTGAGGGTCAGGAAGTCGTTCAGCCACAGTGGGGTACATGCCCCCAATAATTCTTTTGACAAATCACTTAACAGTTACCTATATGCAGTATTTGAGTGCTGCATAAGGGCTTAATAGAGTTTTGGTGACGCGCTCATTAAATCATCATTTATGATTGGGCGCGTTTTACTTGGGCTTGTTGCAAAAACATCACACCTCGCCAGGCTTTAACTATGATTCATCACTGAGCAATGCGTTATGGCCAAGTCTGAATTCAAATGGCGAAATTTCACCCCTGAACTTATCTTATGGTGTGTGCGGTGGTATGGCACTACCACAATGAGCTACGCAAACCTCAGTGATATGTTGTCCG
>NZ_BJXJ01000109.1 GCF_007990935.1 Vibrio sagamiensis NBRC 104589 | reverse complement strand
AGACCCAAGCTTTGCGTGAACAGTTGCTTAATAAAAATGAGGCCGTTAATTCGTTCTTGGATTCTTTGGATAATCTCAATCGAACTTTTTAAAAGATAGTCTTTATCTGTAATAACTGAGCGTGATGCGATATTTGTGCCCTTTCAGTAAAGGGCACAGTTTTGACAGCAGTAATTAAATCACCATTGATCAATCAACATCTTTTCAGTAAAACCTACTTGCTTCAAGGCGGCTAATTCAGGTTGATCTAGTTCGGTAACACTATCGATAAACTTAATATCTTTTATTTGCTCTGAAGGTAGCCTTAGCCTTTCTCTTAATTCGGTTATCAAACTTTCAGTTACCCGAGGTAAAGCGTTCGACTTCGAAATTAAGAGCTCATCCTTCTGTGCAGCTCTAGCCATTGGCACTTTTTCAGCAGCAAACGTTAATACGCTACGCAAACGCTGACCAAAATCCCCTTCTAATTGTTCTAACATCACTGCCACATCGGTATCGTTCATTTCGTTCAATTTATTTCGAATTAAGCTTTCATAAAAACGAGATTGAGCACCTGCATCCATTTCGTTTTCTGGATTTCCTACATTCTTTTCATGCCATTGAATCGCTGATGAACCAATGAAACCTGCCAAGCCTTGAACCACTTTGCCTATATTTGGGTTACTCTCTGAAAGAGAATTCAACGTTGTACCAATATTAGGGGTTACGAAACGTGCCTTGATAAATGCTGTGATCTCTCTAATGGCGTTCAAAGCGCCTGCCACAAAGCTAATTACCTTATCTTTTAACTTTGATTCTGGGGCATTTTCCGTACGAGAAGCAACAGCATTCGCCAGTTCGTTTGTAGGAATAATTTCAGCTTGCTTTGCACCTAAATGGCCAGAATTATTTAATGAATCTACGGTATTGTTGGGCACATTCACATGCATATTCGGCATAGACATCGATCTTTCTAACATTGTATTGACCTCTTATTGTTCAATCATTGCCCTGAAGTCTATTGCAGTTAAAAAGCATAGACTATCGAGATTGGTCGTAAATGTTTATACTCAACATTTCATTAATTTTACCTTCGATTCTATCTAGTTTGGTCTAAAAAATTACCACCAATATTGATAGATGAATCACTTTATTTTGATTTCAATGTCCTCTGTTTTATACAAGTATAAAAAGAGCAAACAATATGAATCAACAATATGTAAAAGCCGTCGAGATGCTCTGTCTAGAACTTGGCCTCGAAGTCCCTAAAGATATCAACGAGATTACAAGCATTAAAGTTGGCGAACAGGAATGCCACATTACTGAACACCCGGCAGGAAGATTGCTGATGTTCAGTAGTCTGAGTGAAATTACTCAAGAAAATGCCCAAATTTTTCTTGAGGTGAGCATGTTTAGCCAAGAAGAGAAAAAGCCTATGGTCGGGCTTGATCCTGAGAGTAATCACGCGATTCTTTGGAATCAACAACCGCTGGTTCAAGCAGAACGACACACTTTGTATCAGCAGCTTGAGCTATTGAGTCAATACTACGACCAAATACAAAGTAAATTGGCCCTTTCAAGGCCAGAAAACTCAGATGTACAAGATATTAAGCCAGGTAATTTTAACCCCAACTTATTTCTAGTATAAAATGCACATTATGTAGGCTGAAAACATAATACCCACCAGCCTTTCCCTTGATTCACAAGGCAATAATGCAATCAAAGCTTTGTTGCCTGTTCGCTTTCGCCTGCCATTAATGCAATCAAAGTGATGTTTTTATCTATTTTTTCATTAAAAATGGGGGCATAAGTACCTGTCCTGCGATATGACCCCGCTGATACGATGTTACTTTGGCTCTAAGATCCGTTCGTTACCCTTAATGATATATTGAATTAAAAACATTGCAGTTAATAAAGATAACAAACCTACTCTTCAGAAGGTTATATATGGGTAAATATCATAGCAGCATTAATTATCATGGCCACTACTCAAGCCTACTGATGATGTGTATTTATCAAACCTCGCGATCAGCCCTGTTCATACGCCAGATAGAGACTTATCGGGTTATATTAAGCTAGATATCAACTTT
>NZ_BJXJ01000108.1 GCF_007990935.1 Vibrio sagamiensis NBRC 104589 | reverse complement strand
CTGCATTTGCTATTGATATCTCGGTAAATTGCCCTGACCAACCTGTTAACTCCGTGATGCTTGAGAATGGTCAAGTTTATATAGTGGTGGATAACGCTCTAATTAAAAATAAAACTTTATTAGATAATTTAGAGCAAGGCTATATTCGGTTTTGCACTACACAGGTGACGGATATGAGCAACGTATTTCGTAATCGCGAATCGTTTAATGCCGATGTTAGCGATTGGGATACATCTAATGTATCGAATATGTATGGGATGTTTTATCATGCAAGCACATTTAACCAAGACATCGGTTCTTGGGATATTTCTAATGTGACCAATATGGGTCACATGTTTTCTAGTGCAAGTGCATTTAACCAAGACATCGGCTATTGGAATACATCGAATGTGACGGAAATGCCTGGGATGTTTCATGGCGCAAAAGCATTCAATCAAGATATAGGTTATTGGGATACGTCGAAAGTGACTGATATGGCGGTAATGTTTGCGGACACAAAATCCTTTAACCAAGATATAGGCTATTGGGATACCAGTAACGTAAAAAAAATGAACATGATGTTTTCAGATTCTTCTTCTTTTAACCAATATATAGGTCGATGGGATACATCGAATGTGACTGATATGGCCGCCATGTTTAGAAGAGCTATTGCATTTGACCAAGATATAAGTCATTGGAATACATCGAAAGTCAGGAATATGACGTACATGTTTAAATCTACTGATAAATTTAACCAAGATATAGGTCATTGGGATACATCGAATGTGAGGACTATGTTCTACATGTTCAAAGACACAAAAGCCTTCAACCAAGATATCAGTAATTGGGATACATCGAATGTGTCGCATATGATGGAAATGTTTGCTGAGGCTAAGGTATTTAACCAAGACTTAACTAACTGGAACGTGAGTAAAGTAATTAAGCATACTGACTTTGCGAAAGACAGTGTTCTGACTGAAGAACACCAGCCGTATTTTGTAGACTGATTCCCATTTCGGTTTAACTAAACAAAGGCCAGTGTTGATTGATTTAGCGCTGGCTTTTTGTTGGTTGAGTCATTCTCAAAAAGTGATGGCAAAAATGGCGGGAAAGACACCTCCTATTGAAGGGGGGAGTTATTACAACGACTGAAACTGTCGCCACTTTGTCGCCGTGTATTTTATTAATTTTATCTAAACTATTGTTTTATATTGCTTACTATTTGTTGTATATATAATGGCTTCTTTGATTCAATCTGGCTTAGATCTCTCACCGATCATCACTCATCATTACAAGATTGATGATTTCCAAGAAGTCACTTCGTTATCAATTCACCCGTATCGATTCTTCCTTTCATTCCAACATATGGTAACGCAATTGCTCGCCTCAAGCGTGAAGGTTGATTACTGTAAGATGTAGAACATCGACAATAGTATTGAGTCCGACCACGCTCCCATTATTAGGTAAGGAATCATTCAGATTCCTTACCTTCAGGTCCTTATGCAGCATTCAAATACCGAAAATAAGTACCGTTAAGTGATTTTTTCAAAAGAAATTATTGGGGGCATGTACCCCACTGTGGTTTATAACCATAGTTTAATTGGAACCCCGAATAATCATCAAAAAAGTACGGTTTGGTCGGTATTTCACCAACACACCAGTGGCTTAGGTCTTGGTTGAAGGCAGAAGCAATTTCGAACATATAATTCATATTCGTCACGCTGGAAGTGTCCCAGCCCCCAATGTCTTTATTGAAGGTAAAAGCATTAGCGAACATATAGCTCATATCCGTCACGCTAGAAGTATCCCAGCCCCCAATGTCTTGGTTGAAGCTAGTAAGTTCGAACATCCCTTCCATATCCGTCACACTGGAAGTATCCCAATCGCCAATGTCTTCGTTGAAAGAGAATTCACTAAGGAAAAGGTCACTCATATCTGTTACACATGATGTGTCAAATGTAATGTTTCTACCTTCAGAGAGTAAGCCTTTGTACTCAGTTTTTGGGGAAGCAGACGTGTTTATTACCGCTTTACGAATGGTCGCATTGTTTAAAACAATAGTCGTACCATTTTCATCATCAGCTCTGTCAAGCAGAGCTTGAATGTCTTCCATTGATGTGAAAGGCTTATC
>NZ_BJXJ01000107.1 GCF_007990935.1 Vibrio sagamiensis NBRC 104589 | reverse complement strand
CATGATTCATTACTTCACAAAATACAGAATTTTTCTGAAATAGAATTGCGAAAAAATGAGATCTAAAACGCTTCAGGTGGGGAGGAGGAGTGCATTTTCCGTCGGGCGCTCGTACTTTCGGTGGCTTGGTGACAGGTATAAGAAAACCACCGAAGACGGTGGTTTTTGTGAATAAATTAGATTTTAACTAATAACATCGAATTCAGCTTTGTGTAGTGCATTCTCTTTTTCTTTTTCAAATATGAAGGTCTGCCCCCATATAATCTCCCAACTCTCTTTTAATACGATGAAACAACAGGCACCGAAAAATATGCCATATACACTAAACTAGCTTGAAATGAAGTCGTCAAGCGTTGTGAATCACTCTTAAATTTATTGTTGATTGTTACTTTTGAACATGCTGAATATGTTTATTTAGTGTCATGAAATTAGCCAGTTAGCGAGCCTGAATAAATTTTTATACCTGCAACACTTTTGTTTTTCTTGTAAGACTCTAGGTTTTTGAGCTTTGTCGAAACCGATGAAGCAGCAGACGTGCCCATGTACGTACCATTATGAACTTCAGAAAATTTATGACTTTCTAGTACTGTTTTAGCTTCTAAATCAAAGCTTGTTGCTTTTTTGGATGATATTACGATGAAGTTTGGCATATTTGACCTTTTAACATTATGAATCAGATTATCATAATGGATTAAATGTGATAGAATTCAATAGTATAAATCAACACCACGAAACAGAAAAAGCTTAACTCTACAAATTCCTCTGATTTCTCCTACAGACATAAGATCTGCTTAAGTGATAAGCAACGTATAGAAAAGAGCCATGCGTTGTCTATCACTTTGAAACTTTTATTAGCTTTTTTCTTTTTTAACTACCGCAGACCAAGCATAGTCACACCCATTACAGTAATAATTTTTTTTGATCTTCACAAAAGTAGTCGTAACAGCCCGTTTGGCGTAGGAACCATCAGACAGCTTTTCATCAACATTTTTAGTTCCGACCCAACGATCTAGCTCTTCAACAGCACGAAGACTATAGCTTTTAGAGCGACACTTGGGGCACTGCCAGCGAATTAGAATGTTCCAAAAGGCTAAAGCCGCCCACGCTATAGCTAGAGCATACGCAATTAAATCATTTGACTGAAGCGAAAAAAAATCTAGGTACTCTTTCCCGGTTTGAGTACTAACAATATACCGATGCAATCCAGCAGCAGCTAATGCGATAAAGCCAAAATTAAAAATCAAATTCATACTTACTCACTCTTCTTAAAAGTCTTGAACAACTCTCGGTTTTTTCACCAACCGCAAGTATTAGATTGCCTTTTATTCTCAGAGAATACATACATTTAGTGAATATTACATAGATTACATATTATTTTGTGCAAATAATCAAAGTTAAACATAAGTTCTGTATTTGAATATGTAGTTTTTCTATGTGGAACTATCGTTATGGCCAATCCATGTAAACACGGCAATTTAGAAAGACAAAAAGGCATCTCAAAAGCTATAGGTATGTATAAATACACATGATTATTTAGTAACATGAGTTCATCATTTCGATAGTTTTATGGTGTCTTATGAGAGTAATTTGCCCCGAATGTGGTGCGAAAGCCTGCATACAAAAATCAAACCGTATTTCAACAAGCTACAGCGATTTATATTGCAGCTGTAGCGACCCTGAATGCGGCCACACGTTCGTGATGAATCTTTCTTTCAGCCATACGCTTAGCCCTTCCGCAAAGACCACCACACAAATGGCCTTTAACCTGGTTAAAGCACTTGGCCCAGAGCAAAAAAAAGAGCTGAAAAACCAGCTCTCAATACTATAAATTAAACCTTGGGCTTTCTGTTTCATCCGCCATCTGAATGATCATCTTCATGGCCTCTATCCTATTGCTATCAAGCTCGCCTTGATTGTCTGCAATCACCAACCCCATCAAATACACACCGACCTTTGCCCTGCTCTCAAGTTCGGTACTTAACGCGACCGCATCTACGATTAACTCTAATGCTTGTTGAAAAAGTTGGTTTTTATTAGACATGACAAGCCCTCCTTATGATGACATAGGCAATATACTGGATATACATACAGTTTTCTAGTGAGGATTATATCTTTTTAGG
>NZ_BJXJ01000106.1 GCF_007990935.1 Vibrio sagamiensis NBRC 104589 | reverse complement strand
GGGTGAAATGTCGTCATTTGAATTCAGACTTAGCCATAACGCATTGCTCAGTGATGATCCATAGTTAAAGTCTGGCGGGTTGTGAGGCTTTTGCAACAAGCCCAATGATTTGGCGCTAAAGTGGATACATGAAAATATTCATTAATCATTATTAATGATAATATTTTTTTAATTTAAGATATTAAGGATAAATTAACTTTTAGTGGGGAGGTAATTATATGAAAGTATATTTTTCTTTTATTTCTTCTGTTAAAATACATCTTCTTAAAGAATTAAAAATATAGGTGGGTTCATATGAGGACTATAGTTAAATGTATTTTTTCTATTATGTTAACAATAACATCTAATTTTGCTTACTCTGATCAAGCGTTTCAGACTGGTAAGGTTTCATGGTTGCTTATACATAATAACCCAGATCAAACAAAGATCACAGATAAAAGAGTGTTGATTCGTTTAGAAGGCTCTAAGACTAGTGGGTTTTGTAGTGATACTTGGACAATACTCCTAAGTAATAAGGCAGCGGAAGTTCAATATTCAACGCTTCTTGCTGCATATATGGCGGGAAAGACTGTGAAGCTGACAGGAAACCCTTCTAAATTATGCCAAGGTAATGAAGAAGTTGTTAGAAACGTTGAGTTAAATTAAAAATAATTTGGTATAAAATGAAAAGCTATTAATAGCTTTTCATTTTTGGACCTTGTTCCCCTTTGTTAACTGATTATATTTTTAAGTTAATAATACCAAAGGAACATGTGCATCCTTAGCCAATTATTTAAATTCCCCAGTCCCAACTTATATTGGGGCGATTAAGTAAACTTATTGATTTATTATAATGAAAGTTAATGCTTATTTAAATTAGCCTTATTCGACTAAAGAAAAAGTAAAGAGTGGTTACGATAGTTCTACGTCTTGTGTTGCTTCTAGAATTAAAGTTCATCGTATTGGCTAATATTATGTCAAGTTTGTCTCGATTATTCGCATAAATACTCATTCTATATATTAGTTGTTTGATTACAGCTAATTGTTCTTCATATACATCAAAGAACCCTGAGTACACTTTTTACTACACATGAGGAAGATATTGCGCACGTGAAAAAGCGAGCCTTTATTCTTAAAGCGGCGGTCATGCTGTAAGTGTCTCTAAAATGGGCTTGTTGCAAAAATTGAAGATAGGCCCGAATAGCTCTGCCACGTCTTTATCAGAATTTGCGAAAGAACACAGACGCTTACTCCAACTCTCGGTATAGTAGGGAAACAAAAGCGATGTATGATGAATACGTCCATGCTAGAAGCAGTATTAAGTGGTGGTTTTAATTAGATGGTGAAATGGTCACCCATGTGGTTACCCCCGGTATTATGACTCGATTTATTGGTAAGGAAATAAAATAATGGAAGTGACGAAATTTAAACTGGTTGATAACATTGATAGTGTTTTTTATAAACATGGAATTAGTCAGCTCTCACAAAGAGCAGCTTTACTTGGGCTGAGTCCAGGTAACAGTTTTTTTACTGAAGAAAACATTACAAATGTTCTTTTAACTCTTTGTGAACAGACTCGTCACATATACATCCTTATTCCAGATAAGCCTCATGTGTATAATTTCTTAGGATTAGGTTATACGCTTAAGGAAGCCAAAAAGAGAGCAGATAGAGAATGCCGTTTGATTAATAATAGAATGAATAGCGCGATAGATAAAGTTAAGCAATCTCAATTTAGTAATTTCACGGTTATAACTTGGCAAAATCATATAGAAGAAAATGAAAAATACACGCAAACCTATAAATTATTGTTAGATGAGTACTCTAACAATGTTAGTTTTATGGATATGATAAATAACAATTCATATCAATGTCTAATTAATAAAGCTAAATCAAGGGGTATTAAAGAAGAATGCGTAGATATTGAGGAAGGTGTTAAATATTATTTACAAGAACTTGCCTTGTTTAACTCGATGGATAATATTTTTGGTGGCTGGACAAGTTTTGCTTACCGTAGTGAATTTAGGGTAGGTCTTGATTTCTTATCTTCTAAATGTCCTGATTTTCGAGATAATTTCGGCTTAATAATGTACGAAGAGTGTGCTTGAGTGAATAGTGCGATTCTGTCGGGCTTGTTGCAAAAACTTCACAACCTGCCCAGACTTTAACTATGATTCACCATTGATTAATGTGA
>NZ_BJXJ01000105.1 GCF_007990935.1 Vibrio sagamiensis NBRC 104589 | reverse complement strand
TCCTTGGCTTCCACCGAGAATCCCTTAGACTCATCAGGTGCCAAATAGAAGTTCGTGGAGGTGACAGGCGTTCCGTCTTCAAGCTGAATTGTGCCGCCGACAGCAGGGGTAACGGTCATTGATACTTCATGGAACAGAGGAACAGAATTTTTGTCTACAAATTTAACGTCAATGGCGCAGTCACTGTTAACAGGGCCTGCGGTGTAATTCACTTGACCATCGTCAAGAGAGTTAATTGTGACGTTCTTAAGAGGGCAGTCCCCCTTTGTAACCGAAACGCTGTCAATTCTGTAGCCCTCATAAGGCATCACACTAAAAACCGACAAGTCTCCAGCAGAGACGGAGTTTTTGGCAGGGGACACCTCTCCCTCACCGGCTGAGTTAACCGCGACTACATAAGTTTGAGCGATGATATCTGCATGGTCACCTCCGTGGCCGCCATTATCACCCGCCCCAAAAGCCCCTTCATCGTTACACCCAGTTAAGGATAGGGCGAGAAGTAGGAAGGGTAAGCCCCACTTTTTTCTACTGTGATGATTCATTTTGATTTTTCTCATATTTAAAAGGGGCAATATTAATTTCAACTCGACGATTGGCCGCTTGCCCTTCTCGAGTTGCATTGGAAGTTAAAGGTTGAGTTTTCCCTTTCCCTTCAACGTGTAATTGATTGGATTTCACGCCTTGTTGCTCTAAAAACTGAGCAGCTGCTCTTGCTCGGCGCTCAGAGACCACTTGATTGGCTTTTGCACTGCCAACAGAATCGGTATGCCCCACCACGTTTGCTCGCGTTTGCGGATGTTGCACGAGCACTCGGGAAGGCTCAAGTAAGAAAGCTTGGCACTGTTCATTTAGCGTCCAGCGATTGAATTCAAACTGACAGGTTGCTGACTCAGCAACCCGAGTTTTCGGCTCCACTGACTTTATAACCGCGGGCTCTATCGGGCGAATGGCCACAGGCTCGATGATGGAAAGCTCCTCAGAATGAAAAGCGTAACTCAAGCTCCACACAACCGAATGACTGTCGTAGTAGCGCGTTGTCTCATCCCCAATGTCATCAATGTATTGATAACCCATTGACCCGGTTAATTCCGGTGTAAACTGATAGGCCAAACCTATTTCTCCCAATGGAGAAAAACCGGTTGCGCTCGGATTAAAGCCAGGAGCGCTCTTATCCATGTCCCAGTACCCCATACCCAGTCGCCCATAGACACTGGCGTTCTCCTGCCAATACCAATCGTACCGAACCGCCGCTTCAAACAGTGACGTTTTGACGTCTACGGACGTGGCAGAGGCGTGCAGCGTATCATGGTATTGATACCCAGCCTCAAGCGCCCATTGAGGTGTGAATTGATACCCTGCAAACACGCCCAAAACCCCGGCGTTGGGGTCTTGGTCTTCATGATGATAAGCCTCATCTTGTGAGAATTGATAGCCGGCTTTGAGGCCAATATACGGTGCTTTCTCGTGACTTTGTGCTACCGGGCTCAACATAAGACCGCTTACTATCAACAAACAGGGGAAAGTAGAATAAAGGAAGTTTTTTTTCATAAAAAGAGCATCTTAATGACCATAGTTGGAATGGCTTTATTTTGATAAAAGTATGAAATGTTATATCAAAAAATAAAGTTATAATTATAACTATAATTATAACTATAACTTTGTCCACAACCTCACACCAGCTTTGTGGTTCTGTCGCAAAGTTTGAGCCTTTAAGTTAAACTTTGCTTAATTTCTATTCATGATACTTATTCTCTATGTTTAAAGGCTGCCATTTCCCCTCAGAAGTTATTCTCGAAACTATACGCTATTACCTTGCATACAAACTCAGCTATCGTGAAATTGAAGAGATACAATTAGAGCGTGGTGTCGTTGTGGATCATGCCACTATCAATCGTTGGGTTATCAAATTTGCACCATTATTAGAGCATAGAGCGAGGCGTAGAAAGAAGCCGGTGTCTGATTCGTGGCGTATGGATGAAACTTACATCAAAGTCAAAGGTAAGTGGGTTTACTATTACCGAGCCGTCGATAAATTTGGAAATGTCATTGATTATTATCTTAGCCAGAAGCGTGATGAGGCTGCTGCTAAAGCCTTTCTGAATACGGCTATTTCACAAAATGGTTTACCAAGTAAAATTGTTATAGATGGAAGTAAGAGTAACTACGCGGCTATCGATTCTATGAATGTT
>NZ_BJXJ01000104.1 GCF_007990935.1 Vibrio sagamiensis NBRC 104589 | reverse complement strand
TAAAGCGCAGCTGGAAAAAAGCGCACTTTGCTGTTGATGATGAGCATATTATTCATGGCGCGATATTGACGAAGAAAGACACCATGGACTTTCAGGTTGTCGAGGAATTATGTGAGCAAGTTGATGTGGACGTTGACCACGTATCAGCAGATAAAATGTACGATACTGATGACGTCTATGATGCTTTAACGAACAAATTTCCAGAGAGTGACATAGCCATTCCTCCCAAAGAAAATCTGTATGCAGACGACGCTCATAACTCTAAAAGGATGAGTAGTTTGGTGGCGTATTCTGCCTTAGGTCCCATGGGGTGGCAAAAGAAAAAGCAGTATGGTAAGAGGAATGTGTCAGAGAATGCGATGCACCGTTACAAAACAATTATTGGCCCCAAATTACACAGTAGAGAGTTTAACAATCAACAACAAGAAATGATGCTAGCGGCATCAATATTAAATCGATTTACGCAGCTTGGTATGCCCGAGAGCTACCGAGTCGCCTAGAGATATCAAAAGACAGAGAGGATTGAGTGCGGAAACAAAGCCTCTTGCCAGCGTTTGTGTTTTGACTTTTGAGACTTGTCGATAGGTATGAAATAGCGCCCGTCTCGACACTTACGGCGCGTTTGATAATAACGATTCACTAGATGCCAAAAGCTACTTTGTGGAGCATTAGCCAGATCAATCTGCGTGAATGTCTTTGGCAGCTTAGTACTTTTAAGTGCTTCTTCAAGTTTATGCCTTATACCGCCAGCGTCTTGCCCACTGCGAATTCGCAGATGATAATCCTTTAAGTGTGACCAAATAGTATTGAGCTTGAATGGATCAATCGCCTTACTTGTATCAAGGAGCAGTTGTAGTGTTCGCGCATCGAGTTCATCTGCTGTAATCAAAGGCAATTCTTGATTACTGACCTGCTCAGTCAATTGCTCCCGGTAACTCTGTATCTCTCCTTGTCGAGGCGATGCCTGAATCAACTGGCTAAGCCAATTGCGCCAATCTTGATAATCGACATCCAAATATTTAGGGTTCAATAGTAAAGTTTGACAGGTTGGCGGACGACGATTGGTGTGACTCTCATAGGGTGGAATCGTCTGTTCTGGCGGGGTAATGAGCAGAAACGAAATGATATCATTGGGTTTGAGTGTTATATGTTGTTTGAGAGCTTGTCGTAATTCCAAAACTTCCTGCAAACGCCCTTTCCCATTACTCTCAGAGAGCGCCCACCGCTTAAGGACCCATTTTGACACATGATGTGTCAATACCTCATGCAGAGAGCTTTCTGTTGGGGATTCGGGAAGATCCTTTAAGATATGGTTAAGCAGCTTTAAGTCAAAATTGCTCACATGACACAGCAAACGCAACACATCAGATTTTTGATAGCCATGCTTGGCTTGCTTAAGGTCATTTAGGGCATGAAAAAACCTTCGACAATGGCGCTCGGGATGTTTGCGCAGCTTATTGAAGTCATGCGTCAAATTTTCAAAATACTTGCTCCGGTGCACTGCACCAACGGTTAAGTCTTTCAAATACAGTTTGGCTGAGTCTCGAAGCGCAAGCAAAGGCTTACCTAAACTTGGCTTTGTAGGGAGCTTTTCAAATGCTGAAATCAACGCCTCAAGCTGAAACGCTCCCTGTGATGCAATACAGCGCAATGCTTCAACCGGATTAGCTCGCTCAAATTCTTCAACGATAGTCTCATGCCCCAGTTCTGTTAGCACCTGTGTTAATGGAAGAAACTGCTCGATGCTTAATGCAGCCAAATCTTCCGAGCTAACTTGCTCCTCGACATGCGAATATCCTCGCCGATTTAGAAAATATGCTATCGCTTCCTTGTGGTTTTCAACGTTTAGACCGACCAAACATTCAAGCATGGTCTTAAATAATTTCTTGGCTTGCCGGTTACGGGTACGATTGCGCAGCATATGCCGGTTGGCGGTCCTGTCATTTTGCAGAAGCACATAGCCACCTTTATCTGGTGTGAATGAAGTAGCAACAAAGGCCATGTTGCTAACCTTTTCGGTCTCAAAATCTTGAAGAGTCGTTCCGGCTGGGTAAGCGGCGGCATACACGCCAGTATTTTTTGCGCCTAAATCTATGGCTATGGGAAGAGTCGTTTTGGGCTTCATGGGTCGTTACGTATAATGGGAATCAATTTAGTGTAACTGTATAATTTTTATAATTAAAGTGAGCCAAGTCAAGCATTGCCACAATAATAGAGTTTGCCAATAAGGTGTGGGCCTTACCCAGATCT
>NZ_BJXJ01000103.1 GCF_007990935.1 Vibrio sagamiensis NBRC 104589 | reverse complement strand
CGTATTTGCGGTATTATTTTGGTCTACGACCAATGAGTCCCGGTTGCCCGCAACCCCGGCCGCTCCGCCACTTATTCCAAGCCTCAGCAGAAATGCTGAGGTCTTTTCGTTTTTGTGATGTTATTTTGGTCTACGGCCAATGAGTCCCGGTTGCCCTCAACCCCAGACGTCCGCCACTTACTCCAGGCCCTAGCAGAAATGCTAGGGTCTTTTCGTATATACGATGTTATCTTGGTCTATGACCAACGAGTCCCGCTTGCGTGCGAGTCTAATTGAGCGCAAGCTTAGCCGTTCCACCATTTATTTTAAAGAAATAACCCGGCATGTGGGAGACTCTTAGTCTAGTCACGATTTCTTCCCTTCTTGCTGAAGTTCACTTTGTTTTCGTTACAATGGCTTGTTAGAAAAATAGACTCAAATGAACTTCTTTTTGGGGAGTGCGAATTAATGCTGCAACAGATACAAAGTGAAACGTTAAAAGCCTTATTTAAAAGACTGTCTTTTCTCGGTGGAAATGGAATCGCGATTACTAATCCTGCTACAGAGCAGGAGTTAATTCGCTTGAAACCGAGCACGCTAGGTGAACTCGACGCACAAATAGAAGCGTGTAAGGCTGCTCAAAAAGAATGGGCTAAATATAGTGCTAAAGCTCGTTCAGTATCTCTTAAGAAATGGTATCAATTACTTATGGAGCACATGGAGGACATTGCCCATATTATTACTTTAGAACAAGGAAAACCCCTTGCGGAAAGCCGTGGTGAGGTCGCTTATGGAGCCTCATTTGTCGAGTGGTTCGCAGAGGAAGCTAAGCGAGCTTATGGGGAAGTGATTCCTACTCCTTCGTCGGATAGACGCCTTTCTACTATCAAGCAGCCCGTAGGTGTATGTGCGGCGATTACACCGTGGAACTTTCCTATGGCAATGATCACGAGAAAAGCAGCTCCTGCTTTAGCGGCTGGTTGTGGGATGATCATCAAACCTTCAGAACTAACACCTCTAACGGCTTTGGTAGTAGTGGAACTGGCTTACCAAGCAGGTATTCCAAAATCGTTACTGTCTACCGTGGTGTCTGAACAGTCTGCAGAATTCGGTTTAGTGTTGAGCTCAGATTCTCGGATCAAGAAGATCTCCTTCACTGGCTCAACTCGTGTCGGCAAGATCTTAATGAAACAAGCGAGTGAGACGGTTAAAAATGTATCGATGGAGCTTGGTGGTAATGCACCATTTATTGTTTTTGATGATGCTGACTTGGAAGCTGCAGCTGATGGCTTAATTGCATCTAAATTTCGTAATACAGGGCAAACCTGTGTTTGTACCAATCGACTGTATGTCCATCGCGATGTAAAAGAAGCATTTCTAACAACGTTGTTAAACAAAACGAGACAGTTGAAAGTCGGTAATGGTCTTGACGCTGGGACATTGTTAGGCCCTTTAATTAATATGACTTCCAAGCAACGTCTTGAGTCTTTGATCGAACAAGCAACCCGAGATGGAGCTGTATTGCTTAATCAACCACAGAGCCTCTCTGGGCGCTTTATGGAGCCTGTTATCCTAGATAATGTCGAACAAAGTATGGCGATCGTTCAACAAGAATTATTCGGTCCAGTTTTACCCGTTATAAGTTTTGAAGACGATGATCAGGTTATTGAAATGGCTAATGATACCGAGTATGGCCTAGCGGGTTACTTTTATACCGATAGCTTAAAGCGCATCATTAAATTTAGTGAGTGTTTGGAGTATGGCATGGTAGGCATTAATGAAGGAATTATCTCTACAGAAGTGGCTCCATTTGGTGGAATGAAAGAGTCAGGCGTTGGGCGAGAGGGAGCAAGGCAGGGGCTAAGTGAGTACTTAGAGACTAAGTATATTTGCCTTGGTGGTATAGACTAAAGACAAAGGGGCTACCCAAGCTATTTAAAATGCTTGGGTATATGAGCTTATTTGAGGTAAAAAAAATCCACATCATATGATGTGGATTTTTAATGTGGCTCCTCCTGCTGGGCTCGAACCAGCGACCTGCGGATTAACAGTCCGTCGCTCTACCAACTGAGCTAAGGAGGAATAAATTTTTATGGTGCCGACTACCGGAATCGAACTGGTGACCTACTGATTACAAGTCAGTTGCTCTACCTACTGAGCTAAGTCGGCTCACCTAATTGATAAGTGTTTCTTATCAATGCCATATATGGCTCCTCCTGCTGGGCTCGAACCAGCGACCTGCGGATTAACAGTCCGTCGCTCTACCAACTGAGCTAAGGAGGAATTGTTTGTCTAAC
>NZ_BJXJ01000102.1 GCF_007990935.1 Vibrio sagamiensis NBRC 104589 | reverse complement strand
ACGATGAAGCCATTATTATCACGCTGTTTGATGACAACGATATTGAGTGCATCGCTGCTCGGTTGTGGTGGGGAAGACACTTCTCAATCGACCCCTAACGAGGTCTTTCCCTTTGTGGCATCGGACGGATTTAGTACAGTCATTCCAGCCTCAACCTCTTCTGTGGATGTACGTCCGTTTGTGCGGGGAGCGCGAGGTCACGAAAGGCTGACTTCTGTTGAACCGATACAAGAGAATTGCAGTGACGTTACAGTGTCTGATGATGGGTTGGTATTTGAGGTGGAGACCCCGTCAGGACAGTGGTGTGATTATCAATATACGGTAGCCAGTGAGCAAGCGGATGCGCCTTCTTCCAGTGCAACCATGTCGGTGTTTTCTACCTCTGCCGCTCAGGCAACCCTCCCTCCTCTGTCGCACCCGATGTTGTTAAGCGATACGAAAGAGAGGTTCGACCTTAAGGCGCTGCTTGGCTCAGAGTGGCCATCAGGGTATGCGTTAAGCTCTCAGCCCGTGATTGTGCAAGGAAGTGGAAGTGAAGGTAACTTGGGGAGTGCAACGCCAACAAGTAACACCATTACCTACACGCCGCCGGCGAACGCTGGCTGGAATCGCCTTATCTATACCCTCACTGACGCAGGAAACCCAGGAAACGATGTCGTGGGAACTCTTTATGTAACGATTTCAGAATCACTGAATCATCCACCACAGATAAGCAAACCTAAATACGACTATAATACGGAAAATAGCAATCAGGTCGTGAAGATTGATCAGCCAATAGACATCGACTTATCTGGATTTATTTCTAAGCCGGACGGTCAAGAGTGGCAGGTCATGAAGGTGCAAAGCTATATTGGTACAGCCTATCCGAAAGACGACAACAGCATCACCAATAAAGTCATCACTTATTTACCGACCAGGGTGGGTGAACACATCATCAGTTACATTGTGGCGGACCATTATGGGGGTTACAGTTCGGGATTGATTAAAGTGACGACCAGTGAAAACGAGAAAGCGAGCTCGTGGACCTTTTTAACGGCGGGAGGCGCAACCTACTCAGCGCCCCTACGCTACAGTGACGGGGTTAAGAGTGGCTTTGCGGTCTCCGCTGTCTGGGATATGGGCGTCAATAATACGCTATCAGCGTACAATGGACCAGCGGGCAATGCCTATTGTCACAGTGTTGGCGCCTTGCCCACCCAATCGCAGATGTCGCTTTTGCGCAGTACGCATTACCAAGTCGGGGGCAGTGGGGCGCTAAACCAATGGCCTGCAGCAAAGACTTATTTGATTCAAGGGGCAGGAGGAAGTGGCTATCGAGGTTACGATATTACCACTGGTGAAACGAGCGATTATTCTCCTCAAACGGCGTATTATGTGACATGTGTGGTCAATGAGAATATTCAGTTGACTATGTTGACGCGCGAAGTAGTGGCCGACGGGACCCTAAAAACCATCGCTAGAATTAATAAGCCAGAGTTAACCTCCGTTGAGCTCGATAAAGTATCCACCTCTTCGCTCGATGATTTAGCGGACGTGGGCCTCCAGTTAGCAGGGACAGGAGAGACGCAGACCGTCACCACGTCGTCCACTCAAGCGGGAACGTATCGTTTTATGGTAACCAATACCGAAGATCCTACAGAGGTGTTATCGAGTCCTATCATCACCTATATTGGGGATGTGTCACAGCCTGTGCTGACGAAAAAAGCAGGCAGTACCGACAGTGTAATCGCAAATAGCACCGACGAAGTGAGCGCGACGTTTGAGCTTAAGGATAATAACAATAACCCTTTGGCGAACCAATCGGTGAGTTTTGAGTGGATGGCCAGTGCGTTAAAGGGCGTGACGGTGACATCGCCCGAGAATCAGGTTTTGAGCTGTGGGACAGGAACGGTCACCGGGACAACAGATGCGGCGGGGGAGGTGTTAGTCAAAGCGCAATCCTCAACGGCCATGTTAGATATTACGGTTAAAGCGAGCATCATGGATAAGCCATTGACAACTTGGAGCCCTACATTCCAACCAGCGTGCGCCAACCTGGCAGGGAAGTGTATTGACTTCGTCGATATAGGTAATGGTCAGTTATTTACCAGCTCACCATCCGTGGCCTATCTAGAGAGCATTGGCGGTAGTCCTACAGACGGAATTGTAAATAATGTTAATTGGCTCCCAAAAGGTAGATTCTACAGATTCCACTGGCCTAACGCAAAAGAACTGTGTACTACCTACAACCAACATAGTATCGGCGGACGAATTAACTGGCGTTTGGCGACAAAAGACGAGTTACTGAAGCTACACAACAAATTTGGTGGTATGAATCGCGCGCGCGGTTGGGCTACCGG
>NZ_BJXJ01000101.1 GCF_007990935.1 Vibrio sagamiensis NBRC 104589 | reverse complement strand
GGGGGCTTTGTTTCGGCTTTGGAACATGGTAAAAACCGAATAACCGTCCTCGCTGCAAAATACTGTTCGAATAACAGAGACCGCCTTAGTTGGCGGTCTTATCATTGGTGCTTGAAAATCGAAAATCAATGAGTTGATTTAAAGACGCTTACCCTAGGCTGTGCGTTGTACCAACAACACATACTTGCTTTGGAACAGTCATGATAGGAATAAATATAAGTGATGGACATTTACCCCTCTCAAATGAGGGTTTTTTTTTACTTTCTTTTGAAGATCTCTATTAGGTGAAAATGCTAGGTGTAATTACACAGAGAGTTAAGCCTACTAGAGTATGCTTTTAGTTGGTTAGGAAACGATATAAATTAACAATAAGCTAAGAAATGGCAGTATTGTTTACTGCCATATTTTTAGAAGATAGGTGCTGTCGAATTATAGCTTTTCTAGCGGAGTGCTCGATTTATTGTTTTTCCTTTTACTCAATTGTTTGAGCTTATCGATCAAGGAATCTGACGTCCAGTCCACTTTATTGGTTCCAAAATGAGCTCGATTCATCACTTTTAGCTCTTCTTTGACGGCTTCAAGAGCATCAGGTGCAGCGTGATTTGCGTAATGCTTAAGGTGCTGATTAACGGCTTGCTCTATTTTTGCACAATCCCCATGTTTGATGATTTGCTCTAGGGACTGAGTCGTGTCGTTACTTTTAGTATTTTTACTACTAGATGGTCGCACTTCTTTATTTTTCCATAAAGCAAAAGCGGTGGCAGAGGAAAGTAACCATAAAATAGCAAAAATAATGGCTAAAGTTCGCCAGATTGGATCAATACCAATTTGGCTGGTGCTTGTATCTGTTGTAGGGAGCGCTTGTACGTTAGGATTGAGGTCAGGCAGTGTGATCAATCCACTATCGCTTTTCTCCACATTCAGTCTTAGACCTTTGAGGTTACTTTGTCTGGCTTGGTCACGTTGGCTGTTCCACCATTTTACGTTGTAACCGGGTAAATCCAATTCACCTGCTTTAGTGGGTATTAAAACTTGTTTGACCACCATGGTGAGTGTTCCATCAGATGCGGTATCAAATTGTGGTTGCTCTGGATAAACTCTTAAAGAATCAGGATATGAGATACTCACTCTTGGTAAATACTCAGATTGCGTCCCTCGTGCTTTGATGCGAATAGTACGAGTTATCGATGAGCCTTGCTTAACATTATTTACCGAAGTATTGGAAAGGTAGTTACCTTGCTCATCTTGCCAAGTTTGTGTCATCTCTAAAGCAGAAGCAGGAAGCCAATTACCTTCAAAACTGCTCGGTATCTGTTTAACGGTGATTGGAATTTGCTCAGCTTTTGTGTTGATCGGCATGATCTTGGTTGAGCCAGTTTGTCGATCACTGTAAATGTAAGAGCCTGTTAACCTCGGTCCATTAAGCTCAAACGTTCCAGGTTGCTCGGCGGTCAGTTGAAAATCTTGTTCTACAATATTGACCTCAAGTCCATCAATGATACGTTTACCTTGTCTCATGTCACTGGCGGCCTCAATATGCATCCCATTGACTGAGGGTGGTACGATAACAGGGTTATCAAGACGACGAGGATCAACATTGATCAAAAGTTGAATTTTCAATGTTGCTGACTGTTTTGGATATAATATTTTATTGCTTAGGTTAAGATTAAATTGAAATAAATCATCCAATTCCGGTTCCGCTTTATTTGCTGAAACGCGTAGCATGATGGGCCGTGTTTTCATACCATCTATTGAAAAACTTGGTATGGTGATGTCACCTTCTCTGATTGGAGCGATAGAAATACTCCATTCTGTACGGACGGTTTTTTGGCCATTGATGCTGTTACTTGAACGACCATATCTAGGTTGACCTAAGAAAAAGTCTTTTTCTAATACATCAAAGTTGATCGCGTCTGAGCTTTGCTCAGTATCGGCAATGATTCTCAGATTAATGACTTCATTTTTAGCGACTTGTGTTGTATTGACACTTGCTTGAAGGGTCTGAGCAATCGCTGAACAGTTAGCGATTAGGCTGGCCACAAAAACAAAGACCAATTTTGCGCCTTGCTTGAACATAGACTTACCACTCCTTATGTGATTTTTGTGGAGATTGTTTTTGTTGCGCTTGCAACTGCATTTGAGCTCGAATTAAAAAGCTTGGATCACGAGCGTTTTCTACGGCTTCTAAACGGCGGAATTCAGGATCGTCCAGATAAGGCTTGTCTGTTGGTTGATCTTGCTCTGGCTCTCCCTCCAGCTCGGCTTTTTGCTCTGCATTTTCTTGCTTAGAGTCCGATTTATCTTGCTCTCCGCTTTGCTGCTTTTCTTTTTCTTCTTGGGTGTCACTTTTTTCTGCTGCTTGCTG
>NZ_BJXJ01000100.1 GCF_007990935.1 Vibrio sagamiensis NBRC 104589 | reverse complement strand
AGTACCGGCTCCGCGGTGGTCACTAACTGGGACAGCATTGTAGTTAACAACATCACCGCCAGTGACTACAGTGATATGATCCTAAAGGTCAGGTCGTCTGACGGTACGTTACTCAGCACCACAGATGTCTTAGCTGGGGTCGTCGGTAATAGCTTTAGTTTAAATATTAATACCGCCACTTATAATGCTCACCAGAGTTTACGTTACTTAATCCGTGGAACGCCAGTGGGGACGACTCAGACCACGGTGCCGACCATTAATATCGAGTTTGACGGTCCGGCTCCGGAAGTCTGCTTACAAACGACGGCTACAGGCACCAGTTGCAGTCTAGATAAAACCATGAGTCTAGAAATCACTTCAAATCTGGATGGTCATTCTCACACCGTAACCAGTGATGGTATTTACTCTGTTCACAACACTTGCACCAGTTTAGACGACCACGACTATGGTGATGCGCCACAAAGCTACGGCACTTTAGCTGCCGACGATGGCCCTAAACATGTTGTGGTCACCAATTTGTACCTCGGTAATGTTGCCACTGATGTTGACCCGGACGGCATTCCAAGTATCAATGCAGATGGCGATAATAATGAAGGCAGTAACGATGAAGATGGCGTGGTGATACAAACCCCATTTGAAACCGGTAAAGCCTCTGTGATTGAAGTGCTAGCGACCACTGGTGGCAGTGATGCTTACCTACAGTGCTGGGCAGATTGGGATCAATCGGGTCAGTTTGATGGCGATGAGCAGTTCCTGAAAAATCATGCGCTGAGCGATGGCAGCAATACCATTGTGATGGACGTGCCGATTGATGCACAACTAGGCAGCACCTATATGCGTTGTCGTGTATCAGGCATGAAAGACCTTGGCCCTAAAGGCTTCGGTGGTGGCGGCGAAGTTGAAGACTACGCGGTCAATGTGTCGCAAGGGGACGTTAACTATGTTTACTTACCCAGTGCTTCGGGTTGGTATACCGCAGCCTTCGAGGATAACTGGCCAATGATGGGCGATTACGACCTCAATGATGTGGTGATGCAATATCGTATTATCTTGCATGAAAGCAGTGCACACAATGACGATGTCATACAAGTTGATGTGGTCGGTCAATTAGCCGCCTATGGCGCAAGCTATAGTAATGGTTTTGCCTTACACTTCCCTGGTATTGATCGCGCTATGGTTGACGCCGCGTCTTCTCGCTTCTACCGCAATCAAACTCAAGTCGGCACTATGCTCGATATGAATGCTTCGGAGCTGATAGTCATCGCCAGTGACAACTTGAAGCATGCGCTGACATTCAACAGCGGTTGTGACTACCACCGTACCGAATCACACTGCTTGAACGAGGCGATACAATTCAGTTTTAACGCCAAAATGCCACTGGCCAGTGCTCAGCCTGCTTCGACCTTTATTGAAACTGGCTCGATGCCGGGTGGTTATGACCCATTTATATTCGGTGGCGGTGGATGGCGTGAAACTCCTCCAGGAAGTGACCTAGGGCGTGAGTTTGAGATACATACAGCAGACCGAGCACCGACGTCAGTCGGGGATACGGTTTCATCGAGCTTCTTTACGCAAGGTGATGATGTCTCCGATGGCAGTACAGTCTACTACCGTAACAGTAACCAATTACCGTGGGGCATCATCATTACCGACGATTGGGCCCATTCACTGGAATACCGAGACATCAGTCAAACCTATCCAGAGTTCGCAACTTTCGTCACCAGCAGTGGTGCTCAATCCGCGGATTGGTACACGCCAAGTAAAGCGTCTTACGGTTACTATGGCAGTGACAACGGAGTGATGCACGTGACGGTATCGGGTGGTAAGTACTATCTGAATGGAGCCGAAGCGCCAAGTTTGACCTTACAACGTGGCCGCACTTATGTGTTTGAACAACATGAAGCCACCAATGCAGGTCATCCACTCGCCATCCGAACCACCGACGACCAACCTTACACCAATGGTGTGATGTCACTCGGCGGTGATGCAGGTGGAGAGCGTTCACAAGTGAAGTTTACAGTACCGATGGATGCACCTGAAACATTACGTTATTACTGTACCGTGCATGGCAATGGTATGGGTAATGTATTAAACATCACCAACTAACAGGAGAGAATAAGATGAAATACTTATCAATTTTGACGCCTTGTGCGTTAGCAATGTCCGCTCTTCTGGTCGGTTGTGGTGGCGGTGAGGGAGGTGGAGCCAGTGCTCCGCCAAGCAAGCCGACACCAGCGTTGTACGGTGAAGTATCGGAAGAGGCAGATACAGCGGAATTAGTGGCAGAAAAAGGGTTTAATTTTGGCACCGATTACCGAGTGGATGTATCGCTTTCGGTGGCAGAGCCAGCAGGAGCAGAGGGGTACCTTTCGTTATATACCGAGTTTGATGCGGCCAGTGGTCG
>NZ_BJXJ01000099.1 GCF_007990935.1 Vibrio sagamiensis NBRC 104589 | reverse complement strand
AGCTTTGGAGTGAAGTAATAGGGCATGTTTGCTGGTCTGTTTCGATTGAAGTTTCTTTGATTGCAACCTTGGCCTATTTCTCTAAGCCAATTTTTGGTCACTGGTATAAATCAAACTAACTTTCTCTACGACAAGCTTTTGGAGGTTATGGAAAGATTTTACATAATGTAAACATTGAATACATGTTCTGATGTTTAAAGGCTCCATCTTCCTCCGGAAGTTATTACTAAAGTGATACACAACCATCTTGCATGTAAGCTCTGATTCTCTATGAAAGTTACATGGTAACAAAGTTCAAAAGGCTCAGAACGAAAATACATGATTGAGTACACCTTGAAGTAGGGGATATTCAACATACCGCAATTCAACGTAAGGTAAATAATGTGCGCTAGTTTATATGTAATGGAGATAATAAGGATGAGGAACACTATCATCAACGAGGTATTAAAACTAAATGAGGTGCTTTAAAATAGGCACTTCAGAAACCCCTTCAGTTCTTGAAAAAAAACATGATTTAGTCAGTTACTTGGCAATTTCACAAAATCTTGTCAGTATGCGAGTTTACTCATACGTAATCACTCACATTTTCTGTATGCTTATTAAAGGTGAAAAAAGAGGATTCTATTAATGTCAAAAAACTCCAAGCTTCATAATGAAGATAAACTGGTTAAAAAGGCACTGGAAATTGCTGGGAAGATGGCAAAGATGCAGGGCTTTGATCTTCCACAGTCACCACAACCGACTAGAGTGAAGGCGATCTACCTATTTTTGGTCGATGCCAAACAAATCACACCACTACCAGAGAGCAAACTCGATGGTGCAAATATTAAACACAGACTCGCTATTTGGATTCATAATGTGTTGCCAGATAATGATCCTCTAAAATAGCCATTATCATCCAATCATTACTGTCGTTCACTATCAAGGCAAACTTAATTGTTAGCCCTTTCGATCTTAAGTTTATGAGTGGCTTAGAGTTGATCTGCACTCGAACTTACTCATGAAATGAGGTGCTAAGGTGAGCACCTCAGAAACATCTTCAATTTTTACAATAAGTCCTACGTTTAACTTTTATTGATAAATAAACTAACCAAATGAATAGAATCAAAAGCCCTAGATAAAAGGAAAAACGACAGTTACTTCTGAGGTGCTCCGATGGGTATATCACTTTATGATGGGCATGGCACTATCACGATGAGTTACACCAACCTCAGTGATATGTTGTCCAAACGTGGTGTATTCGTAAATTGCACCACGATTTATCGTTGGTTTATTCACTATGCTCCCATTCTCCATAAGAAGTTACGTCGTTACCAAATTACTCTCATTTTATGGATATTTATCTAATTCCGTGTAAGTTTTTTTCCGCTGGAATCGAAAGAGGAGTAAATGAATTATTTCTTAATTCAGTGATGGCATATAATGTACGCCCCATGCGGCCATTACCGTCTACAAAGCCATGGTAACCGATAACACTAGCAAGTAGGTTTTTGCCTAAATCTTTATCTGCCACAGAGTTTTCTTTTAAATAAAACTCAACATGTTGTTTAAGCATAGCTTCACCACCGATGCTTGAAGGCAACGGGATTTCAGAGAGACTTGGCGCTCGCCAATCTTTATCAATATTTGGTACCAATCGAGCGTGAAGCTCTTTTAGATTAACCATGTTTAGCAGATCTTTACCATTTGTTGCGTATTCTTTCAAAAGTGATGCTATATTTGCCATATCATTTCCTTTCGAGTTTGAAGCATGAGTTATCCACGCTGCTGCGCGTTCGATATTATCGGTTGTGCCGATTTTATTAAATGTTTCTTCAACTAGTGAGTCAGAATAGATTTCAGAGCTTAAGTCTTTGTGCACTAAGGCCTCAATATGTATTTGTGCCGATTTTATGTTCCTAACATCATATTTAAAAAGAACAACTAAATCTGAGCCAACATTCGGGTCATTCATTGCTTTCACAGCCATAGCACCGCCGATGAAGTCTTTCACGACACGACCAGCTAACGCCTTTGTTGCATCTTCACCAATTTGTGCTTTTAAATTCCTGGCATGCTCCGTATCTAGCAGCACTTCTGACACCGCACGCTCAGCCAGTTGGTTAAGTTCATCGCTGTTGGATTTAATAGTTTGAGTATCAAGTCGACCAAAGGCATTCAACACATCGCTGGGCGTTTTCAGACCAGCATCTTTAAAAAACATCTGGCCATGCTTAACTGAAGAATGGGTTTGCAAACGTTGAGTTTGGCCAAATTCATTATCAAACACCGATTTGGTAATCGCTTTCGCTACGGAGTCTAAGTTGCTCTCTCTATATAGCTTGCCAACACCATCAAAAAATCGACCGATCATGTTATTAGTTGGCTCTGAGCGAATAAACTGTTGAGTATCTGCATCAATCCTATATTCATTACCACCGACATTAAGTTTTCCTTCACGTAGTATGTCATTTCGTGCTTGCGGAAC
>NZ_BJXJ01000098.1 GCF_007990935.1 Vibrio sagamiensis NBRC 104589 | reverse complement strand
TGAAAAGAGGCGTTCAGATAGGCACCTCAGACACATCTTTAATTTTTGCAACAGGCCTATATTGTCAATGATCAAAGTGGGCTTGATAGGCCAAGACAAGTTGCAACGTTGAGAATGTTTAGCTTTAATATGAGCCTAGTTGCTTACTTTTTAAGGTGTTGTCAATCTAACAGGAAGCCAAATCAGGTAGCTGCCATTTTGTTCGACACGAGCCTTTTTGGAATTTAAAATGAACAAGAAGAAACCAATATCATTATACAATCCTGCCTTCCATCAAAATCCATATAACAGCTTTCAACGCCTCCAAGAGGATGGTGAAATCCACTATGTTAAGTTTCCTAGTGGTGTATGTGGTTGGTTAGTCACGGGCTACGATGCCGCAATTAAAACGCTTAAACACCCTAAAATTGGTAAAAATCACAAATTGGGCAATGCCCACTGGCGTTCACTTGCCGCAATAATGCCTGAGCCACAGCACACCCAATTACAATCGCATCTGCTACATCAAGATCCACCTAGGCACACAGCTTTGCGTGATTTAGTCATGGAAGCGTTCTCTGCCTCTCGAGTTGAACGGTTTCGTGAGCGAGTTACCTTGATAGCACAGCGTTTGCTTAAGCCACTGAAAAACGCTGGAGAATGTGACTTGATTTCAGATTTTGCATCGAAACTGCCTTTGCTGGTATTGAGCGAAGTCATTGGTCTTTCAGACAAACACCGTGCGTTATTCAAGCCTGTTTGGTGTAAGGTTGTTCAGCCTGTCGGCCCTAATGACAAAGGGCGAGCAGAGTACATTGCATTATTGGCTGAACTCCAATCCTTTATCGATAGCATCATTGATGAGTCACGGGGTGGCGACACCGAGCGACTGATTGTCCGTCTCGTTGCTGCGTATGACGAGAAAAGGATAAGTCGCGATGAGCTTACCTCGATGCTATTTCAATTATTGGTTGCAGGTCAGGAGCCCGTGACCAATCAAATCGGCAATGCCATGTTGGCATTGCTACAACACCCCGAGCAACTGACACAACTTCGAGAGGGGTCAACACGCATTGACCGCGCCATTACTGAATTGCTTCGATACGACGGTGCGTTCGAAATTAGTACATGGCGTTTTTTCCCAGAGACGACAGAGTGGTTAGGCGAGACGATTCCTGCGGGTGACTCGGTGATTGTCGGACTCAATGCAGCTAACCGTGATTCTGCACAATTTGGTTGCCCTCACCAACTTGACTTCACACGTGAACGAAACAAACCACTCTCTTTTGGCTATGACCATCATCACTGCCCTGCATCTTCATTAGCGCGCTTGGAACTTGAGGTCAGTATCCAAGCAATTTTAGCCTATTTGCCCAACATCCAACTGGCCTGTAGCGAGCAAGAACTGTGTTGGATTAATGCCGTGTTGGCACGTGGACTTTTAACACTGCCAGTGAAATATACAACAGGAGAATCAAACTCATGATACTTTCACTCAAGCACGACGCTGTTGCAGACACAACCAAAGCCATACTGGAAATATTGTTACGTTACCGTCGAGCCCTTTATCCCAAAGCGCAGTATCAATATTTACCTCAACTGAGACAAATAAGCAGATTGGTAGAAACGGGTGACAAAATAATATTGACACTCCCCGCTTTTCCGTGCAAATCACCCAATACAGACAAGGTGTTGGGCCCACTGCCAGATATGGCTGAACGTATGTCATTGCGATTTTTAAAACAGCTTTGCGATGAAATTGAAAAGGTGTATGCGCCTGGTGCGCGTGTGTTGATCTGTTCAGATGGCCATGTTTTTGGTGATCTGATAGGGGTAAGTGACGACACAATTAATGATTACACCGCTGCATTGATTGATATGATCAAAGCAGAGCAGATTTTATGTATCGACATCTTCCAGTTATGTCATGTTTACCCTGATGCTGACTTTGAAGCGCAGCGTGAAATACTGGTTAAAAAATGGGCGAGACCGGTCCCTGAATTGCGTGAAGAAGTCATCTCTATCGAGCACCAAAATAAACTTTACTGTGGGATAACGCGATTTCTTGTAGAGGATGCGTGCTTATCATCAAAGAGCATGAGTAAATCTGCTTTGCAGCGCCTTAGCAAGGAACGTGCGCTGGGTGTTATGCAGCGCTCTGAAGCATGGGGCAATTTGATTGCACAATATCATCCACGCACAGTGAGACTGTCTATTCATCCTCAGCCACCGGGTTCAGCCAAGTTAGGCATTATGCTATTAAACGCCGAAGACACTTGGGTGACGCCTTGGCACTCGGTATTTGTTGATAAAGGTAATAGTAAATTATTGATGAAACACCGTGAAGCAAAAGAGATTTGTAATCTGGTGAAAGAAAATGGTCAACCCAGCCACTACATCCTGCCTAATGCGACGCATTGCTAGTATTTAATGTCATTTCTTATGTAAGGATATGAGAATAAAGAAATCTGAGAGGGAACGTGACAATACGAGCTAAAAGGAAGGCAGAGAAAACGACACTTCCAGTGTCAGTAAAATGAATCAAACGCCGAAAACAAAGGATGTTGAAT
>NZ_BJXJ01000097.1 GCF_007990935.1 Vibrio sagamiensis NBRC 104589 | reverse complement strand
TATGAGCAGCGATTAGCAGAAATTTTAAAACGCGATCATGAGTTACCGGAGCTTTATGCTAAACACATATTTTAAAGTCATTAGATTTACTTTGAATTGAAATCAGAAATAGAGCGGCGGTTTGGCCGCTCTTTTTATGGTTATTATAATGAACTTGCCATACAAAAGTTATTCACTGATCGCTAATGTTGTGCTTTTCATAACGTATTTTTGTCCAAATAATTTAAATAAAACCAACACGTATAGCTGTTACTAGACCAGTTTCTGCTGGTCTTCTTTATATGCAGAAAAACCTCACTCAACATGAACTTGCGCTCTTATAAGCATTATTTTCTGATAAAGATAAGCGATTCACTGAACTTGAATCTGCAGTCCTCATTTCTCGCCAGTCGTTACGTGAGAGTAAGTAATCATTCAATCTTTGGTTGAAAAGCTTAACCTGGCACGACGTAAAAGCTACGGAGCCAGCAGTGAGGTCATGCCACCTCAAGATTTAGAGTTCAATGAGGCGGAAAGCCATGCCGATACTGAAGAAACAGAAAGCGACGATAAACAGGACACGAAGCAAGGCAAAGGAAATACGTCATCCGATTCTTGTCGTGGTCGTCCTACTATGGAGGCGTTCAAAGCTTGGTTAGATAAATCGGTCTCCCAAGTCACGCCGAAAAGTAAGCTTGGGGTTGCGATTAACTACAGTCTCATTGAAACCACAAAAGCGAACGACTGCAAACCGTATGAATGTCTGGAATACGTGTTCCGAGAGCTTCCTAAGTTGAAAAGTGGAGATGCTCATTGTCATCTTCTACCTTGGAAGATACCAAAAAACGAATAACCGTCCTCACTGAAAAATACTGTTCGAATATGTAGAGAACACTTTAATTGGCGGTCCCTGTGTTGATACTTGAAGTCAATGAATTGATTTAAATTGCTTACAAAAAAGGCGAGGAAACCTCGCCTTTGGTTTAATTGAATAACGATTTATTCTTTTGCATTAAGCACTACTTCATCACCCATGCAGCCTTCTCTGGCGTAAAGTAGTATTGCAATGGCGCTTGACCATCGTAAAACCAAATTTCAGCAAGGAGTTCCTGCTGCGAGTCTGCGATTGAAAAATCGAGCTCAGTAGCACCAGATTCTAGTGCTCTTGAAATAATTTGGCTTTTATAGTCTGGTTTATACTGACCTTGGCTGGTTTCTTTAAACTTGGTATACACAGAAACATGCGCCCGCTCCGTACTTCTACTGCTGATATCTACAGTCAAAGATTGAGATTTCACCGGGTTATAATCGTACCCATCTGCAATCACTAAATCATCAAAGTGAATCTCAGCTTGACCAGTATCAGGATACGAAGGCGCTGAACCTCGGTTTTGGTCTTCACCCCCACAGCCGAATAACATTAAGAGAGTGAGCGGAAAAATAAATATAATTTTCATTACTTTACTCCTTATTTTTGATAAGTCTTGCTGGTATCAGAGACTGGGTTTTGATGCCAATCCAGATTAGATACCCCAGACGACTCTGCGTAATCTTGGAAGTCGGGATAAGCACTCAAGATGTCCGTTCTCTCAGTTGGCCATTGCCATTCAGAAGTAATAAACAATGCCCAAGGATGATTGAGTTCTGTCTTAAAGAACTTGCCTAGTGTTTGATTACTGTCATCGTCCTGTAACGCAAAGAGTCCTGTGTCGAACTTTTCAGTTGGACTTTGGTCTGGTAAATGCACTTCCCAACGCTTACCTGTAGCAGGTGGGGTTATATTATTGTGGTAAGAGTTGGTATTAGCGATGATAAAGGGGTCATATGGCATGGCCATAAGGCCGCTGGTATCGGCACCAGATGTGGTTTCAATATGAAGTTCGAAGGTAAAGTTTTCCGCTTCTTTACATCCGTTCTCGGTTCGATAAAAATCACAGCTGCTACCGTTGACCTCGGTTAAATCTGAGGAAATGACGAAAGAGGCATCACTGAGACCAGATTCTAAGCCACTGCTTGCCAACTGCACACCATTGTGTAATTGACGGGTGGTCGTCATATCAATATCGCTTGGGTCAAGCCCTTTAAGTCTGATAGCAAAGCCATTATGGAAGTGTGCCCCATAGGCCCCCAGTTTGCCGTAGATAGAAGATTTTATCACTTCATCATTTTTTAACGTTTCAGTAATACGATAATGCATCACGACATCGTTCATATCGTAGTCGCCTTTTTTAGACCAAAAATCCTCAAAAGCTACGGTGGCAAAAGTCGATGCACTTGGGAAATGTCGTACATATTCACCATTGGATGTTACTACGATTTGATGATCTTCCACCTCACCTGAGGTCGATGCACCAAAGTAATCAAGCCCAGTTTGCTGACTGAAACGGAAGCGAGCCCAAGTCTGGGATGCACTGGCAGTAGATGGGGTAGTTAACGAAAGTGTATTGGTGCCAGCACTTAATGCTTGGTCAGTAAAGACTTGTTCACCACTGTCTTCAAAATCACCGTCGGCATTCCAGTCAATCCATGTATTTAAGAAGCCGGTGGTCGATGCTTCAACGGTGATGGTCGTTGATTGACCAAGCTCGAAGGCGGTGACAAAGCCAACGCCATCTTCGTCATCAGGTGTGCCGTTTGC
>NZ_BJXJ01000096.1 GCF_007990935.1 Vibrio sagamiensis NBRC 104589 | reverse complement strand
GAGGGGGAACCGTACACAGATGAACCCAAAGTACGTGATTAAGAGCGATGTTAATAGATTGAGATCAAAGAAGGCACAGGAATAAATCAGCTCAGAGACAGATCTCCCCTCCCAAAAAGTGAGTAACCTTAGCACTCAGGCTTTGTTAACGATTCTTCATATAGGCCCACTATACCTACAAATCATTGCTGCAACGGATAGCTAAGGTTGTCACACTAAGCAGAACATCTAGAAGTAACTCGAGTGCAAACATTATTGACAAGATGATCTGTCGCAATTATTTAAGAGAACTTAAAAAGAGAATACGACCAAAATCATGTCACTCATCATCCATGAGAATTTGCATCATATACTCATGTCGTTTAAGGAAATTGAGAGTCACTTCATAGTGCTCTGTGTCTTCATACTTCGTTTTATAAATACCACTTTCGCTAAACTGATAAATGATAGCTCTAGGATAAGCAAGGAGAATCGGTGAATGCGTTGCAATAATAAACTGCGAGCCGTCTTCGACAAGTTGATGGATCGCTGAAATAGCAGCCATCTGTCGGGTTGGTGATAAAGCAGCCTCTGGCTCATCCATGATATATAAACCGTGACCGCGAAGCTTATTCGTGATCGTGGACATAAAAGATTCTCCATGTGATTGTTCATGCAAAGAGTTTCCACCATACCCTTGCAGTGACGGCGGAGAAATTTGATCAATATAAGTTGCAACATTATAAAAGCTTTCTGCTCTAAGGAAGTAATAATCCTTTGGCCTCTTAAAGCTTTTAATTGTTTTGATGAAATTAGCTAACTGAGAATGAGTTTCTTTAGTATGGAATAACATATTTTTGTTACCACCTTCTGCATTTAGCCCCATTGCAACAGCAATAGCTTCAATTAGTGTTGATTTACCTGTCCCGTTTTCGCCAATAAAAAAAGTCACATCAGGATGAAATTTAATGAAATCGAGCTCCTTGATTGAAGGAACATTGAATGGATACTGGTCAAAAGTTGTGATTTTCTCACGCTTTAACTCAATTTCTCTTAAATAAGGTTTATTCTCGAAAGACATACACATAATCCAAAGGTAAGAAGGAAGGAGATTAAAGACTCTCGAAGGCCAAAAGTTATAAATAGACTTATTCCGAACATAAAAGTCACTAGTAAAGTGGCGAGATATTCGTAATTTAAATATTTCCAGAGACATAGTTAACCTGAGATAAAATTGAAATGTCACAGCCGATGGGGAACAGCAGATATTTGACGACTTACAAAAGAGGGGTCTTGTTGATCGTCAAATAATTCAACAATAGACCAACTGTATAGCATACCATAAACAAGTCCAACCGATAAGAAGGTACAATGAACTGGTTGGTTTGCTAAAACTTTACATAATTGATTAGACGGATATTTTACCTCTTTATATCCATAAGCACGCTTTTTTTTAATAAAAATTTTGAAAAAACGATCCTTATTAGATACTTCATTTAATGGACCTTTAAATAAAAATTTAAAATCCACTCCTGTTGGCAAATGAGTCAAATTATTTTGCTCGTTTAATTCAGGAATCATAATATCTTGAGTTGTATATATAGAAAATTCCTCTCTGAATGAGACGCAGGAGACATAGAATTGATTAGAAGTATTTTTTGCACTGGTATTAGGACTAACAAGCCAATCTCCAAAAAATTTAACATTTTTATTATTATTATAGTTATTAAAAACCCAATATTGCTTGTCATGATTCCAATCTGCAAGAGAGCTATCAGATAAATATGAATTTTTTAGCTCTGAGAAATCATAATCTAAAGGTAAACGCCAGTTAGTTCGCCCTCCAAGACGTTTGGAATTATAGGTCTTGCACAAAGCCTGAGCGCTGGACAAATCAAACGTGTAGAAAAATGAATTAGATTCACTAGTACTTAACTGATTTTCTGCAAATTGAGAGAAACCAAGACTATCTAAAAATGTTTTTGGGGGCGGGCTAGTGAATAATTTACCCCCACCTATATCAACAATATCTATACAATTTGAAACGGTACCAGAATTACTATCACATATAGGATCAATATCTATCATGACAAGCGTAAGAATTCCTGTTTTAAAACTTCCCTTATGGTTAGAGAGAACAAAAGTAACATCTAGATACTTAGGTAATTGACTATTCCTAGTAAAAGTAAAAAATTTATTATACGGGTCATTTAGATGCTCAGAACGAATAAAAGCAGAACCATCAACTGAATATACATTAACCAATTGATATTCGATGTTATTTTGAATTGAAATAAGTTTAGATATATCTATATCTAAAATACTTTTAGAACTAGATTTATAATTAAAATCATTTATTTCTTCAATAATTAGTCCATTAGGAAGATTTTCACCTATAGAAATGTCAATCTGACCTAATTTTGCTTCTGATAAGTTTTTAGTATTAGTCAGAGTGTAAAGAATACGAGCATAACCAGCTGCACGGTAAGAAAATTTAATTGAGTTTTGAAAAAGTTTGACATCACCGTCGCCAAGTAGGGTGTACTGTTCAGATAGTTGCCAATCATCCCAATTAATTGTGAAATAATCAGCCAAATTTATATTTAGTGTTTGAGAATCATGTTCATCTGACAACAACCCATGTTTTGAAATGATTTCAAGCTTTGGATCTTTAT
>NZ_BJXJ01000095.1 GCF_007990935.1 Vibrio sagamiensis NBRC 104589 | reverse complement strand
AGCGTTTTCTATCTTATTTTTTCGCAATTCTATTTCAGCGAAACTCTGCTAGCGTAATGGAGAGCTAAAAACTTGTGAGTTAAAAGGTAAGAATCGGGTCATACTGACCAGATTTTATGTCGGAAAAGTACTTTAATTCAGATTGAAGATTAAAAATTATGCTAAATGTATATATAAAAAGAGTGGGGTATAGCCCACTCTTTTAGTAGATGTAAATATTGCTGATTATATTTAGTTAATACAGTGTGTCATCAAAGATAAGGTCAATTCTTCAGCAGTAAAAAGAGGACTAGAAGGGATAGCAGGTTGTGCGATACCATTTTCCAAAATAGTACGCCTTGTTTCACTATATGTTCCTTGAAGATGAGTCATAATCTCTGGTTGAGATTTTAGTGAATTAATCATATTCGATATACACTGGCCCATAAGTAAAGTATTTGCCTTATTAATTAATAGCTCGTCTTGTTCAGTTAATGTCGTTGTATTGGCAGTAACACCTGTTGAAACAAAAAGAAGGGTAGCTAGTAACGTTGTTATTAATTTCATTTTTTAAATTCCTATAATCTATTTTTTATTTTTAATATTCCTAAAAATTCAGGAATAATGACAAGTTTATATTAGTCATAAATTTAAAAAATGCAGAAAAAACTTTCTCTTAATATGCGCTCTTTGATCTGTCAATCATATTTATGTAATTATTGCTTTTGAAAGGAAATTGATATGTGAGGTAACCTGATAAATCATATTTAATTAAGTAAATTAAAGATATTGACGACAGTATCTTATATATACCAATTCGTCACCCAAAGTATGAATACGTCACCAAAAACGCACTCCTCCTCCCCACCTGCAGCGTTTTCGATCTCATTTTTTCGCAATTCTATTTCAGCGAAACGCTGCTAGCGTGGTGGAGGGCAAAAAACCTGTTAGTAAATGGTAAGAATGGGGTCATGCTGACCAGATTTTATGTCAGAAAAGCACTTTAATTCAGATTGAAGCTTAAAAATTATTGGCGAATAAATAAAAAGAGTGGATATAAGCCACTCTTTTTATTTGTAGATTATTTTACATTATATTGACCGTTTTTCTCTGAAAATTAGAAACTAATACCGCACTTATTAACTGTTCTAATTATCAATTCACGGGTATTCGCTTCGTTAAGACCTACAGAATCCCCCCAACGAGTTATTGTTGAAGCGTTATAATCCAGTCGTATTTCGCTAAATATACTATCGCCAGGTGCCCATACTCGTTGGATATTACCAAGGTCACGTTGTAGCAGAGGGCATCTAGTTTTATCTTGGCATAGTTTATAATTATAGTCTAGGAATCTATGTAAATCGGAGAAACTATCTTTTACACATTCCTGAAATAGTTCATCTGCATCATAGGCATTGGCAGCAAATGGAGATAATAAAATTATAGAAGTGGTGATTGCTGTTAGAATTTTCATGGTTTTTCCTATTAAAGAAAACTTATAGATCAAAATTCAAGTATGAATAAATTAATTTTTTGCTGGTGCAATGCAACTCGAAACTAACATAATAGCAGCAGTACTTGTTGAAAATGGAATTGGAGAATGATGAGGTATCCTCTCACTAAAGTGTTCAATAATAGCTACCGCGTCTTCATATGCAACTCCTAGATCCATTTGCAACTCAGGTGAGTTCGAAAGTTTTTCAAGTTGTTTACTTACACAATGACGAAATTGCGTCCTTTCTGCACGTTGAATTAATAATTCATCTTGTTCAGTTAATTTTGTTGTATTAGCAATAGCGCCTGTTGAAGCAAAAATAAGGGTAGCCAATAAAGTTGTTGTTAGTTTCATAATTAAAAGACCTATAAGTTTTTAAATTTTAAAATCAATGATGTAAAAACTTAACATCCCATTTACATTAATATGAAAGATAGAACTTACAAAAATGTTTTATTTGTCTGAAATTGAAACTTGTGATTTATATTTTTTTTATGTGTAATTATTGTTTTTGAAAGTGAATAGAACAATGATGGAGTTATTTAAAAAAGCGAAGGCAGCAACCTATATCTACTAACTAGTCAGCTAAAGTATAAATACGTCACCAAAAACGCACTCCTCCTCCCCACCTGCGACGTTTTTGATCTCGTTTTTTCGCAACTTTTATTCAGTGCAATTAGGTTATCTAGGTAAGGCGCCAGCCTGCCGCGAGCCCTTTAGGAATCACGGGGGATAGGGGATATTTGAGGCGCTAAGAATGGCTTACAGAGGGCGAGATAAAATTGCGAAGAGTGCAAAAAATTGCAAGAAATTGAAATTTTAACGATCAGGGTTGATCTGATTGGTTTGGCTAAGTTATTGAAATTAAATGAGCTGTGTATTTTAGGTCACTTTTTTGATGATCATTTGTGTTTTTGGGATGATCTCTTAGGCGAGGTGTCAGCCCTTAGTTTGTAAGGGCTGAGGGCAACAAGACAGTGTAAAACAAAATTGCAAAAAACTTCGCTGCAGTTACTTGGTGGCGTTCTCAAGCGTGAAGGCCGCTTACGACAAGATGTAGAACATCAGCAAGTGAAATAACTCAACAATGGCATTGAATCTGACCACGCTCCCATTAAAAAGTTTATCGAAGCCACCGGTAGCTTCAAAGTGCGAAAGCGGGCCTGGTCAACCATTCAAGGTTTTGAGGGGATAAGGATGTTGAATT
>NZ_BJXJ01000094.1 GCF_007990935.1 Vibrio sagamiensis NBRC 104589 | reverse complement strand
AAGAGTTCATTGAGGTTGTAAGTATCGTTAAGAGGATGAAGGCTGAGCATGAAGGTAGTCGAGCTAACTTTGATAAATAGTTTTTGGACAAAACTTTGTTAGCGACTTTACTAATTTAGCAATACACGGATAACTTTAGATATTGGAAAATCGCTTAGTGCCCAGTTTTAGTGGTGCGGTTCACAGAGCAGAAACACTCACAACTTCTGAATGAACTTAATTGGTTCCGATATGTTGAGTCTGAAACTGTGGTGGGAACCGAGTTTCAACCGTCATATACGCGCACTCTTTGTTCTTTAAAACTGGAATTTTGGGAGTTAGCCTATCGTTAACGTGAGAATGGACGGCTATGCAGCTGCCGTCCCAATTACATAGCCATCGATTTTGTTGACGCTTTTCCTTCGGAACTTCAGTGTTCCGCCCTTTGATGACGGCCAAATTGCTTTTAGGTTTTCATCACTTATCACTTCGTTTTTCCCACCTGACAGTTTAGTCGCTCTGAACACGCACTCACCAAATGCTTTAGGTTGTTTGTCAGGAGCCAAACCTACTAGTGTTATCAGCGTCTTGCTGACAGCCAAGCCAACGCCGACATCTATCGGAGGAAGTCTATAACGCTCAAAGAGTACTTCATTTATCACATCTCTAGCATCGCCAATTGCGTTTTTCGCAGCACGATGTGAAGCATAAATTGATTGTGCTTTGTTTTCAGGATCTAACCGAAACAAAGCTAAAACACCATCACCCAAATACTCAGTAACACTTCCCTCTTCCTTGCTAACAACATAAGCTAGGGACGGTAACAATGCTGAAGTTTCGTAGTAAACTCGCTGTAGTCCTGAGACATCTGCATTCTTAGGGCTTATCGCACACATTAAATGCTTGCTGGATTCTCTCATATCAGCAACAAATGCGACAAACTCATCGATCACTGTTTCACCATCTCTGACTATGGAGTGGCCAGGAATCTTGGATGGTTCAGCAGAATCCATAACGCTTTCGTGCATGGTTTCCAAACCTAACTCTCGGTTAGCCTTTAGCAAATGTCCGCCTTCCTTCCACTGTTTTTCTGCTTTATCTAGACTAGAGTATATGATTAACCGAAGATCATCTTTTTCAGAGGATGTTAGCATTTGCATTTGACCTGTTAAGTGGTAGATAAAAGTGTTCTGTTAAAGCGAAAAGCCAATAGAATTCGCAACTATGCAATTGATTTAAAATAAATAAATGAAGAGATACCAACAACAAACCATAGAATAGATAGCTTTAAGGCAAAATCTAATCTATGCAGCTTGATTTCTCGAATGTACATCAATTTCATATGCTCAAATGACAGTTCGAGTTCAATGTCATTAATTGAGTCAGGATACGCTTGGGAAAAATTGGTGATATCCTTGTTGGCTTTAACTACCTTTCGGTTAAGAAATGAATCTAAGAAACTGAAATCATAGAGTTTGGCACCGTAAAATGCACCTTGACAAGTTCCTTCATTCACTATGTGTGCTGCTGGGTTATCAATAGCGGAAATGGTACACACTAGCGCAAAGATGGTCGAAAACCACAGTGCGAGAAAAATTACGGTAACTGACTGACTTTCTATTGCTATAGATAAATCTTCCAAGTACTTCCATATGTTGGATATCTGTGCAAAAGGCAGCAGCATTCCAGCCAATAGAGCGCCAACCTTAACGTCTGTCGCTCTAATGGTCTCCTGACAATCTTGAATAGCAGCGGCGATAAAGTGAACTTTCTTATCCATTTTTCTGAACCCATTCATCCATTAGAGTATTGATAACTACACCGTGGTAACAACCACGATCAGCATTGAACGATAACAGTGACTTGTTATGTTTATTTAAGTTGCCATAAAACACTTCAGAAACCATCATTTCGCTATCCGAATACGTTTTATTCCCGAATCCACATAATTCAGCTGCCTCACTAACAAGACTTCCAAGCCAAACCACTTCATTAATTCCGCTACCCTTATACCCAGATTTAACAAGTAGTGACCTTCCGTAAGACACCCCAATACCAACTGTTAGTTCTGAGTATCCCCGTTTTTTATATTTGATGTTCAGCACATCAATAAGTGATGAAATTTTAGCCCCTACAGAGAATACCCCATCAATGTCGGGCTTTTGAGGGGTATCAAATACTCCCCACACACAATCTCCCTCAATACAGACTTCTCGAACCTTGGGATGGCTTTTGATAATGGCGACAAGCTCAGAAATGTACGTCTTGTATATCTTGGCAAGCACTGGGTTTGTATGGTTTTTGTTCAGCTCTTTTGATTTTCTGATATCAACAAACAGAGCCGTGCACCATACATTAAATCCATTGGTGAATGTTAGTTCATCCCTTGAAGGGATAGACTTTTTCTCTGTATATGATGCATCTGCACCTTGTAGGATTTCATCAATTCGCTCCCGACTCTTCTCAAAGTCATATTGGCTATACTTTGCTTCCATTAGTTGCTAGTCCTCTTGCTCACGGGAAACTTACTGCCTCAAACTGTATATTTGCCACACCATACTGACTCACCTGTTAACGGTGTAAAAATGAGGGCGTTTTTTACAATTTCAATAGCAAAAAGCGAATTAATTCAATTAAAACAATGATTTAATTATCATTAAAGCTCTTGTATTGAGTGGGTTATTTTTCCTTAGAAAGTACTTGAGAGGGGCTTG
>NZ_BJXJ01000093.1 GCF_007990935.1 Vibrio sagamiensis NBRC 104589 | reverse complement strand
ATGCATCAAAGTTTGTTAGGGGCTCTTTATTAAACAATACAATCGCCAACTATTATTCGTTGGCGACTGTTCAATAAGTTACACCATCTATTTTTGCGTCGAGAATCTTGCTTGATAAGGCGTTAATTCATTCCCTTCCATCGTTAAGGAAGCGTAGAGATTAGGTCTACGACCTCTGATCCAGCGTCTGCCTGTACACATATTTAGATCTTTCGCATTGAGATCGGCAATAACCATATCATTATCGACGCAGTCCGTTTCAGCGATAATTTCGCCATAGGGATTGAGTATCAACGCATTACCCGTTCTAACTTCATCCATATCAACCCCAACACCGTTACTAAAGATCAGGAACATACCATTGTCATGGGCACGCGCGGGTAGCCAGCGCATTAGCCACTTTCTTCCTTTAGAACCTTGCATTTCAGAACGAATCGACTCTGGGTCTTGTTTACGATTATGCCAAAGTTGGGGATCAATCACCCCCATCGCATTAGGGCTGCGAGAGTTCGTGCCGCCTGTTTGATGAGGCGCAACTAGAATATCAGCTCCCTTTAATGCTGTTATTCGAACATTCTCAACTAAATTATTATCCCAGCAAATCAGGATACCTACACGGCATCCATGCGGCGTATCAAATACAGTGTATTCATTACCACTTCTCATGTGTTCGCTGACAAACGTATGCAGCTTTCTGTGTTTGGCTATCTGACCATCAGGCATTGCCATTACATAAGAATTGTAAAGACTTCCGTCCTTATCCTTTTCAATTAAACCTGCGCCGATACTGAGTTGATATTTTTCAGACATTTCTAGCAAGCGTTGAGAAGTTTCTCCTTGCGGGATGAACTCCGACAACTCCTCGATCTCTGACTTTTGCAGTGTTGAAACATGCCAGTAACCAGTAACACACATTTCAGGGAAGGCAATGATTTTTACTCCTTCTTTAGCAGCCATTTCTACATAACTTTGAATGATCGATAAGTTGTAATTTTTATCGTTCGCATGGTGGTTAAATTGAACAGTGGCAACACGGATATCTTTCATGATTGTTCCTTTTTCTCAATGAATATCCGTCATTTTAAAAAACTCATTCGATTCCTTATAATGAATAAATTTCCCATTAACAATGAGCACATGGAATGGATTTGGATGATTTACACACATTCTGTCAATTAGCGGAAGATGGTAATTATCGAGTAGCTTCAGAGCACTTACACATTACTCAGTCAGCTTTAACTAAAAAGATTCAACGTCTTGAGGCTTTTTGTAGCGTGGTTTTATTTGAAAGAGGAAGACATGGAGCCAGTTTGACGGCGGCAGGAGTTGCTCTTTTACCTGAAGCGCAGAGAATTGTTTCAAGTTTTGAATCTTATAAATGTCTAACCCAACGAGTTGCCAAGGGCATTGCAGGAAACCTCAATATAGGTTTTGGTATATCTTCTTACCATCTTGCACCAGATTACATAGCTAAGTTTAAAAAACACTACCCAGAGATCCACATTACGCTGAACGATATACCATCTCAAAAACAATCAGAATTATTACTTCAAGGGGATCTTCATCTCAGTTTTAGTCGACTACCAGCTGTAGCCCCGCTGAAGGGCGTAAAGCTCTGTACAGATCACTTAGTGCTTGCGACGCATAGAAGCCAAATTATAGACAAAAACAAATTGTGGTTTTCATTAGATTCAATTGATTATTTACAGCTTAATCCTAAACGAGGTATGGGCCTTAGCCATCAAATAAACATGCTATTAGAGGAGCATGAGAAAAAACTGAATGAAGTTCAAGAGGCTGATGATATTCAAACATTGTTGGCACTAGTCTCCGCAAATTTGGGTTTCACTATTGTTCCTGCAAGTGTAAAGCATATTGCGAATGAGCATGTCGCTTTTTGGGAACTGTCAGGGGAAAACAGCTCATGGGATGTAGGTCTAATTTGGAATGAGCACTTAGAGAGCTTTACAAAAGATAATTTCATTCAATTTGTTGAGAAAATACAAATTGAACATCGTTGATTCTATGTATCTACTCTAACTCATTCATGTCCAAAGACGTGCTAACACCAATCTCGGCAAACACGTCTTTGCCCCTTTATACGTTAGACCTTTTAATCATTCAGCTCTTGTTAACCTGAGTTTACCCCTAGTCAAACTTATCTGATTGAATTGACAAATTAGCCTTCGTGTTATTAGTCGATATTTTGCAGTGTAGCATCCCTTAACTTGGTCTAAATTATTGATTGTTAATTGAAAAAAATGTGACTAAGAATGCATTGTGAAGAAGTGAAAGTCGACAATTTGTCGGTTAACAAGTGTTAGCTACCCCGAGTCTTTCACGGCTAATAAATACTTACAGGAGCACTCAGTATGGGAAATTATGAGATAGTTTGTCAGGAAAAAAAGGAAAAGTGTGCAGTGCAGACTGATGAAGCTCTCTCAAGCTTATGTGGCAAGAAAACGCAACTAGAGTCCGTGTTTGATGTGTTGTTGAGTCACATTTGTAATAGATACGAGCTTATGGTTGAAAGAATCGACGGTACTGATCTTACCCTTTCTGGTGCCGAGAATATAATCCTAGAAGTACATAGAGGGGACGGTATTGAGTCTATGATTTCTAGTTTCTCTATTGGAATCAGTAGTATCGAAACACTATTAAGAGATGGTGCCTATATACAAGCTTTCGCAGTTCTAGGCAGGAACTTGAAATTCTGACGCAGATCCATCACTTTTCAAATGATGAATACGAGTATACAAAAGCACCCAACGTTGGGGTGCTAGAAGGGCTTTGTTGCCTAATTCAGCTAAAGAGCGAACGCTAGCTAAATAGGGGCTTGTTGCAAAAATCGAAGATGTGTCTGAGGTACCCATCTGAGCACCTCTTTTCA
>NZ_BJXJ01000092.1 GCF_007990935.1 Vibrio sagamiensis NBRC 104589 | reverse complement strand
GAATTTTAAACTTAGTTGAACCTCCATCTGCTAATGAACTTATATACAGCTATGATCCTTATTTAAATCAGAATATTACTTATTATGATGAGTCTGATAGAGAGAGATTGGATTATTTATTGTACGCTGACAATGGAAGTGTACTTGCGAGTAGTAGCAAAATAGAAGTTCCAAGGAGCTTTGACATTGATATGTGGGGAACTTGGGATTTATCAGATCATTTTGCAGTCAGCGCCAAATTTACTGTTCCAGAATAAATAAGAAAATCTTTCACTTTTAAAATTAAAATTGATATTTTTGAATTTAATGTGTGATAAATCTAAGTCACTCTTTAAATAGATTCTTCAATGTGTTTAATTATATTAATGTTATTTTTTAATTGACTGTTCTACTGTTTTTTACAAGCTTTAATTGTGATGATTGTTGAAATTGTAACCTTTTGGGCTTGTGGAATTTAAAAGTGTGTTTTAAACAATAAAATAATGAAAATGGAGGTTTTATGATTAGAATAGTTACTTTAATAATGTCTTTGTTGATGACAACATTTGTATTTTCACAAACGACACACGACTTATCTTTGAATATTGGAAAAGATATCGTTATGAGTTGGGATGAGAATAAAAACATCATTAATGATTCTTTTTCTCGTGGTAGATACTCAGTGAATATACTAACGCTTAATTTTTCAGATAGTACCAAAAGCGATTTATTACAGCTGGAAGACAATATTCGCCGAGCTCGTGATATGGATGACGACTTACAAGGTTTTTTGGTGTTGAGATTGGCGAACCCGACATTGCTGCCATATTGGCAAGCAGGAATCTCACCTTTATTTGTTTATCAAACTAATTTAAAAGAAGGGGATAGTATTCCAGCATTCACATTATCAGGAGAGCAAGTTTTCTTAGATCCTATTGTAATGCCGAACCAGCCAGTGTTGGTTTTGGATGTGGATCGCTCAAGGTTAATGCGTGACATTGCCCATAAAATGAACCTCACTATTCATGAATTAACAGCTAAACCTGCACTGTTATCCGACCAGCCTGAGCAAGGCCATGAGAATCCAGAGCAGGAAACACCACTACCAGAACAAGAGGAAGATGAGTTCCCGAGTGAAATTCATACAACGGTGCTCAAAAAGTTCAAAGCAAATTACATTAAGGAGCTGTGGCTTCAACCTGCAGAAATGTACGCCATTGTGACAGGTGTTTCGCCTTCTCGCCTAGTGCCTCAGATTGATATTGTTGAAATGCCTGTGGTTGACTTTGCAAATATCGAATATCCTGTAAACCAAATTGCTATCTATTGGCAACGCTACCGTTGGGCTGCAGCAGACATTATTTTTATGGAAATGGATGATCAGATTAAGTTTAAGACCATTGCGCAGAGTTTAGTACAAATTGCGCAAGAAGTTTTAAACAATATCGAAGATCCTAAAGTTCAGAAGTATGCAGTAATTCCACAAATTACTAATCGAATTATAGAAGCATTTCCTGACAGCATGTTTATCGATCATGATGACGTAGTTGATGCGCTATACACGGTGCAAAAAAATGAAACTTACACAGATCATTCCGCAGCTGGTGGTAATGTTACTGTAACCTTAGAGCCACTCATTATTGGAGAAGTTGACTAATCAAGCTTATTATTTCTTGGTATTTCTATTATTAGGGTCATCGTAATTTTTGGTGGTAGTTGCTCTTTATTCTCGAAAAAGCGACTTTAATAAAGTAGGAGCTATCACCAAATGGTGTGTCTCAGAGGAAAATGTTGAGTTGGAGCTGATAAGAGATACGTTATCGTTTGCCGCAATGGTTTGCGCAAAACTTCTTTTTGAATTTAATAAATATTTGATTTTAATGACTAAATTGTAATTTTTTGTCTGGGGGAGGTTTTTTGGGTATGCGATGTTCTATATGGTATCACAAAAAAAATTCAAATATCAGACTTGTAGGAAATAAATCACAGCCTATAATGCTGAAAACCGGAGCGTCTGCCAACGCTCCGGTTTTTTTGTGTCCGAAGAACATAAACTCGTCTGCCAACGGGCTTATAATGCGCTCTGATGAGGCACATACATATATGAATCAAGGAATTACATAATGCGTATCGAACAAGAACTTAAGTTAGGTTTCAAAGATGTACTGTTTCGCCCGAAGCGTTCAACCTTAAAAAGCCGTTCTCAAGTAAATTTAACCCGCGATTTTACCTTCAAGCACAGCGGTCGTCAATGGTCAGGCGTACCTGTTATTGCGGCGAACATGGATTCGGTTGGCAGTTTTGAAATGGCAAAAGCATTAGCTGAACATGGCGTAATGACAGCGGTTCATAAGCACTACAGCGTTCAGGATTGGGCTGAGTTTGCACAATCTGCTAACAAAACAACGTTAAATAACGTGATGGTATCAACAGGTACATCAGATGCGGATTTCCAAAAAACGCAAGAGATCATGGCGCTATCAGATGAGTTTATTTTTATCTGTATCGACATTGCTAATGGCTACTCAGAACATTTAGTTGAATACGTACAACGCGTACGTGCTGCCTTTCCTGACAAGGTTATCTCTGCGGGTAACGTAGTAACAGGTGATATGTGTGAAGAGCTTATCCTTGCTGGTGCTGATATTGTTAAGGTTGGTATTGGCCCGGGTTCTGTATGTACAACACGTGTTAAAACAGGTGTAGGCTACCCTCAGTTGTCCGCCATTATTGAGTGTGCGGATGCGGCTCACGGCCTTGGCGGCACTATCATTGGTGATGGTGGTTGCTCATGTGCTGGTGACGTAGCGAAAGCGTTTGGTGGCGGTGCAGATTTCGTGATGCTTGGCGGTATGCTAGCGGGTCACGAAGAGTCAGGCGGCGAAGTGATCGAACAAGACGGTCAAAAATTCATGAAGTTCTATGGCATGTCTTCA
>NZ_BJXJ01000091.1 GCF_007990935.1 Vibrio sagamiensis NBRC 104589 | reverse complement strand
TGTTTTGGAATCACAAGTGATGGTTTCTTGCTCTGAAGCGAAAAGAGCCCCACTGACTAAGAGTGCAGCCGTGAGTATCAGCGATTTTAATTGCATGGGAGATATTCATTATTAACAATAAAGAATATTATTGTATTTTTAATTTATCCTTATATCATCTAAAAATATAATATATACCTTGTCAATTTATCAATATTTGATATTCATCAGGTTAAATGCTGCTTTTAATTATATAATAAACATTAATAAACCATTGGTCGTGTTATTTATTGGGTGGTGACATTGCCCATCAAAAATGAAATAGAGGCTAAAATACCCTATTCATTAAAATTTGGGCTGATTAGTGATGAAAATTGCTTGAGAAATATAATCTAATCAAATGATTTATTGAGATGAACATACAGGAGTGATGAGTGATGAGTGAGGTTAACAGGAGGAAAGTAATGTCTTGATGGAAGTTAGTTATTATTTTATATGAAAATAATGTTTTGATTTGTATTTTTTTTCGATGAGAAATATCAGATATAATAAAAGTAATTTTTGTTTGAAAATAGGTATTTGAGTGATGCTGGGTACTATCTAGTGAACCTTTACTCATTTACATCTATCACCGCTTATCCGAAATAGTGAAATCATTTTCTATAACGTTATAAATTCGTGAGGACTTATCAGGGCTTAAATTAGAATAAATAAAAAGAAATTACTTACATATCATTAATTATTAAAGGAAATAAGGTTCTTATCACAAATCAACGTAGATAGTATTTATAAGGTTCAATTGTCTATTGAATTTTCACATTGGTTTATATAATGTTAACCCCGAGCTTTTCATTTAAAACAAAGTTAAATATTAAGCTCTAATTGATTTTAAAATAAGGAAATTTTAAAATGAAAGAGTTAGATAAAAAACTGAATAGTCAAATGTACAATCAAAAAAAGTAAAAAACTTGCTGGCAACATGTTAAAACACTGCAGTGGTGGCTGGGCTAAATCAAAATGGTTGAGACAAATATCATAGACTTTAACCTTAACAACCTAAAGGAAAATAATTTATCTTTTACTGCTGATTGAACTAATTTTGCTTACAGTAAGATATTAAAAAATAAAAGGCAAAATGATGAATAGAAGCATTGAATTACCATATGTAAATAATAAAATCTATATTTAAGCTAACATCTTGGTGTACTTTAAACTGTTCATACTTCTATTGCTTTAATGGTACTAACACCTCGGAATATAACTTTCCAGATGTCATTTCAAAGGAAAATACAAAAGTAAAGCTTCATTTATCAAAGATGGCGTTAATGAATTTATATCGGAAACGTATATTTAGAATTCTATAGTGGGAAGTCATTTTTGAAATTATCCTATTTACAAGCTTAGTCATCGAGATATTGAAGAGATACAACTCGATCATGGTGTGAATGTGGATCATGCCACCGCTAATCACTTAATTATCAAATTTACACCTATTCTACAGCACAACCTCCGCCGGAAAAAGAGGGCAGTGTCTGGCTCGTTGATTATTATCTGAATCCTAACCGTTATGGGGCAGCCGCTAAAGCCTTTTGAATAAGGCCATCATACAAAATGGTTTACCAAGTAAAGTGATCATTAATGGAAGTTAGAGGAGCTACGAAGCCCTTGATTTGATGAATGTCCATGTCTGAACTGGAAGTCAATGGAAGGATTTATGATAAGTCTACATTGATGAGAGATTTGGACGATGTTGAAACGAAAGCAGGTAGAGGTGTGACAGAATTCTTGGATTGAGTTTGGAATTAGTAGTGTAATGTATTAAAGGTGGAAATAATAATGAAAATAAACTTGAATTACTCAGCAGGTCTACAGAGGTCAGAGGAACCAATACATAAATCAAATAAAGAAAGCTTAGAAAGATATTTAGATAAAGTTGATGCCGCTATAAAGCATGGATATCAACTTGAAGCTTCGACCACTGCAAGTAAAGATAAAGAGTTTATGGTGGATTTTCTATCGCTAGCTAATAATAAGAAGCATGATTTAAATGCTCATTATTGTGATTCTCCATTAGAAATGATGGAGAAGATAAAGCTTCTTTTAGAAGAAAACAAAATGTCTGCTCGTTTTGTTGTAAATATGGGAGAAGGAGGGACTCATTTTTCTGCATTCGAATTTTTAAAAACTAACGACAAAATATCCATTATAGGTATTGAACCAGCAACGGTACAGGGTATGGGCCCTGCGTTGCTGGCTTTTAGATGCATGCAGGCTGTAAACAGAGAATTCCCGGATGCTTCATTTGCTTTTGTTGAAACGGATTTACAAAGAAGCAATGGTGATTGTGGAATGTTTAGCTTATTTCTAGTTAACAAAATGCTCAAGGAGAAATCTGCTATGCATCAGATTCATGAAAAAAACATATCTGGTGACCTTAAAACTGACCATGGAATATTAAATAAGAATGAAGCCGACTTTTTAATCCCACCGTCTTTTATGAAGCATACACAATCACCGTCTCGGTTAGAGAGGTACCTAAATGCCAACTCTTCAATAAGGGATGCTTGTATCAATAAGAAAGGTGAAACATTAAAAGAAAGACAGGACAGAAATGTGACCTCTATTGAGAGCAATGGAAAGAAAATAACGTACAGCAACTCAATTGAATTAAAAAGGAGAATGGAGATTGAATCATTGTTCTCCCATATAAGCGCGTCTAAACGTTGAGACGCGCTTGTTGCAAAAATTGAAGGTGTTTTTGAGGTGCCTACCTGAACACCTTCTATTTACGAGCCAATCATTTAGCTAGTTTCTAGAATACGATACGATCAATATTTCTTATTATTCTGGAACAGTAAACTTGGCGCTGACTGCAAAATGATCTGATAAATCCCAAGTTCCCCACATATCAATGTCAAAGCTCCTTGGAACTTCTATTTTACTACTACTTGCAAGTACACTTCCATTATCAACATATAATAAATAGTCCAACCTCTCTCTATCGGATTCATCATAATATGTAATATTCTGATTTAAATAAGGATCATAACTGTATATAAGATCATTAGCAGGTGGAGGCTCAATTAAGTTTAAAGTTA
>NZ_BJXJ01000090.1 GCF_007990935.1 Vibrio sagamiensis NBRC 104589 | reverse complement strand
TTCTTACACATTCAATGTTCTATTTGAGTCCATCAAAACCCTTTGGGTGTTGTATGGTTAAGCCTCACGGGCAATTAGTACAGGTTAGCTCAACGCCTCACAACGCTTACACACCCTGCCTATCAACGTTCTAGTCTCGAACAACCCTTTAGGATACTTAAAGTATCAGGGAGAACTCATCTCAAGGCTCGCTTCCCGCTTAGATGCTTTCAGCGGTTATCGATCCCGAACTTAGCTACCGGGCAATGCGTCTGGCGACACAACCCGAACACCAGAGGTTCGTCCACTCCGGTCCTCTCGTACTAGGAGCAGCCCCTTTCAATTCTCCAACGCCCACGGCAGATAGGGACCGAACTGTCTCACGACGTTCTAAACCCAGCTCGCGTACCACTTTAAATGGCGAACAGCCATACCCTTGGGACCGACTTCAGCCCCAGGATGTGATGAGCCGACATCGAGGTGCCAAACACCGCCGTCGATATGAACTCTTGGGCGGTATCAGCCTGTTATCCCCGGAGTACCTTTTATCCGTTGAGCGATGGCCCTTCCATTCAGAACCACCGGATCACTATGACCTGCTTTCGCACCTGCTCGAATTGTCATTCTCGCAGTCAAGCGGGCTTATGCCATTGCACTAACCTCACGATGTCCAACCGTGATTAGCCCACCTTCGTGCTCCTCCGTTACGCTTTGGGAGGAGACCGCCCCAGTCAAACTACCCACCAGGCACTGTCCGCAACCCCGATAAGGGGTCGACGTTAGAACATCAACACTACAAGGGTGGTATTTCAAGGACGGCTCCACGCAATCTAGCGACTGCGTTTCAAAGCCTCCCACCTATCCTACACATGTAGGGTCAATGTTCAGTGCCAAGCTGTAGTAAAGGTTCACGGGGTCTTTCCGTCTAGCCGCGGGTACACTGCATCTTCACAGCGATTTCAATTTCACTGAGTCTCGGGTGGAGACAGCGTGGCCATCATTACGCCATTCGTGCAGGTCGGAACTTACCCGACAAGGAATTTCGCTACCTTAGGACCGTTATAGTTACGGCCGCCGTTTACCGGGGCTTCGATCAAGAGCTTCGACCGAAGTCTAACCCCATCAATTAACCTTCCGGCACCGGGCAGGCGTCACACCGTATACGTCATCTTACGATTTTGCACAGTGCTGTGTTTTTAATAAACAGTTGCAGCCACCTGGTATCTGCGACTCTCAATAGCTCCATCCGCGAGGGACTTCACCGTCGAGAGCGTACCTTCTCCCGAAGTTACGGTACCATTTTGCCTAGTTCCTTCACCCGAGTTCTCTCAAGCGCCTTGGTATTCTCTACCCGACCACCTGTGTCGGTTTGGGGTACGATTCCTTACAATCTGAAGCTTAGAGGCTTTTCCTGGAAGCATGGCATCAATGACTTCACTACCGTAGTAGCTCGACGTCGTGTCTCAGCCTTAAGAAGAGCCGGATTTACCTAACTCTTCAGCCTACGCACTTGAACCTGGACAACCGTCGCCAGGCCCACCTAGCCTTCTCCGTCCCCCCATCGCAATTGTAAGAAGTACGGGAATATTAACCCGTTTCCCATCGACTACGCCTTTCGGCCTCGCCTTAGGGGTCGACTCACCCTGCCCCGATTAACGTTGGACAGGAACCCTTGGTCTTCCGGCGAGGGGGTTTTTCACCCCCTTTATCGTTACTCATGTCAGCATTCGCACTTCTGATACCTCCAGCATGCTTTACAACACACCTTCAACGGCTTACAGAACGCTCCCCTACCCAATGCACAAAGTGCATTGCCGCAGCTTCGGTTTACTACTTAGCCCCGTTACATCTTCCGCGCAGGCCGACTCGACCAGTGAGCTATTACGCTTTCTTTAAATGATGGCTGCTTCTAAGCCAACATCCTGGCTGTCTGAGCCTTCCCACATCGTTTCCCACTTAGTAGTAATTTGGGACCTTAGCTGGCGGTCTGGGTTGTTTCCCTCTCCACGACGGACGTTAGCACCCGCCGTGTGTCTCCCGGATAGTACTTACTGGTATTCGGAGTTTGCAAAGGGTTGGTAAGTCGGGATGACCCCCTAGCCTTAACAGTGCTCTACCCCCAGTAGTATTCGTCCGAGGCGCTACCTAAATAGCTTTCGGGGAGAACCAGCTATCTCCAGGTTTGATTGGCCTTTCACCCCTAGCCACAAGTCATCCGCTAATTTTTCAACATTAGTCGGTTCGGTCCTCCAGTTGATGTTACTCAACCTTCAACCTGCCCATGGCTAGATCACCTGGTTTCGGGTCTATATCCAGAGACTGAGCGCCCAGTTAAGACTCGGTTTCCCTACGGCTCCCCTAGATGGTTAACCTTGCCACTGAATATAAGTCGCTGACCCATTATACAAAAGGTACGCAGTCACCCAACAAGTGGGCTCCTACTGCTTGTACGTACACGGTTTCAGGTTCTATTTCACTCCCCTCACAGGGGTTCTTTTCGCCTTTCCCTCACGGTACTGGTTCACTATCGGTCAGTCAGTAGTATTTAGCCTTGGAGGATGGTCCCCCCATATTCAGACAGGATATCACGTGTCCCGCCCTACTCGATTTCACTTAAAATGCGTTGCCGGTTACGGGGCTATCACCCTGTATCGCACAACTTTCCAGAAGTTTCACCTGACGCATAATAAGCTTAAGGGCTAATCCAATTTCGCTCGCCGCTACTTTCGGAATCTCGGTTGATTTCTTTTCCTCGGGGTACTTAGATGTTTCAGTTCCCCCGGTTCGCCTCGTTATGCTATGAATTCACATAACGATACGTGCTTATGCACGTGGGTTTCCCCATTCAGAAATCCCAGACTCAAATGGTTGTTACTACCTAATCTGGGCTTATCGCAAGTTACTACGTCTTTCATCGCCTCTGACTGCCAAGGCATCCACCGTGTACGCTTAGTCACTTAACCATACAACCCCAAAGGGTCTTTTATAGTCAAACAACCAAAGTTTGCTATCTCATTATTTGAATGAGCGAGATAGCGTTCGATTTTGCCGGACTCAAATATGTTTTGCTTCATTCGTTAAGAATGGAGTAAAACCCAAGAACACTTGAATGTGTATTGGTACCTA
>NZ_BJXJ01000089.1 GCF_007990935.1 Vibrio sagamiensis NBRC 104589 | reverse complement strand
GAACTCGTCAATATCTTCGGTATTTACGCATGAAAAGAGGTGCTCAATTAGGCACCTCATAAATATCTTCAATTTTTGCAACAAGCCACAAGCCCCTAAGAATAACTCAGTCAATCTTGGCTAAAGCAGGCATAAATCGCGTTAAAGCCTTTTCAGCGTTAACGGGCACCACATTCAATTGATCTGAAGAAGCATTAAGACCATACTGCTCACCACTTCCATCAATAAAGCGACTCAAGAGTTGCTCTCCTTCCCAATACCATTTCTGATTCATGGCAAAAGAGCATTGCTCAATGGAAAGAGATTTATCATCCTGAACGGTAAGACATAGATCATGCCCTGAGCGGCTTTTATAACGTTGATAATTATCCAGACCCCATGTTTGATTCCAGTTACCATTGCACTGCGATAAGAACACTTTCTCATTCTTTACCGTAAGGCATTTGTCATTACTTTCTAGTGTTTGTAAGTAAACATGTGCTTCTGGTTCAAATAGAGGATGCCCCCAATCAATGACTACATTAGCCTTAATTAAATAATGATGAGTATTGACTAGTTCTGCAGTGGCTTTTTGGTTAAAACCATCATAGCTAACATTGCCATAAATAATTTGTGGTGCGACGGAAACTGTAATTTCAAAATGCGTTGTACCAATTTCATCCGCAGGGGCTTCGTATATTAACTCCATTTTGGGATGAAAGTTTGCATAGGCAACAGGGTTAATCTTTTTTAGGTCATGGACAAAGCTGCTACCCCACAATACATCTTTCCATGAACAATCATAAAGCCCCTGGCCACCGAGCGTTGAGTTACAAAGATTGACATCATAAACGTATTTTACTTCAAACTTTGCATGATTGGTTAAATTAACAATCTTATAGTCACTAGTGTTATATACAATTGTCTTTTTATTGGTATAAGTATAAGAACCACTCACTTCAGGCGAAAACCTAGGTCCGGATTCACCAATATCTGCATTAATACTGCCATTAATACCAATAGTAAAACCCGTCGTATCTCGATGTTGATAGTTTTTATTTTCGTTTAATGGAAACTGTTTATAAATGGACGGAGTATAACCTGCGATAGGCTCTACAGAGATGCCATATTCTCTTGCAAAACCACCAATAAAGTCATCACGTTCCGTCCAACTCGTAAAACGAGTATGATCTTGAACAACTCTATCACTCACGTGTATGCCTGCTCCGGAGTTATCACCAACAATAAAACTGACATATTTTTTATTTTCTGTTGATTCACCATTAGCATTATTAAAAACAGAGCGCATTTGTGCAATCTCGAATCGAACATCGACTGACGCATTGGCATTACAGAGATCAACTTTTCCATAATCAGCTTTAAAGCTTTTATCAAAAACACACTCCAAACCATGCTTAGTAATATAAACCCCTTTTTTATATATGGGTATATAGGGTTCAGCAATGGCTTGGCTAAAAAAAAGAATATAAGAAATAAATACAAATGAAAGCAATGCCTTACTCATCTTCTTCACCTACTTTGGAAATCTTTGAAACCACATAAGCAATGCTTTTTCGTATCACATTTTTCTTATCTTCAATAGATATCGAAATGTTATAAAAACTACTATCGGTATTTTTTTTATTAAAAGCAATAAGTGGGGCGTCTAAGCCTAATTTAATTAACTGCTGAGACATAATCACTCTCTTTTCATTAAGCTCTATATCTGACATGTCCAGTAGTAAGCTATGACCATTTTCAATCTCTTTGTATACTGAGATTACATCAATAAATGAAATGTTATGTAGATTAACATAAAGTATATCTTCATCTTTCATTCTTCCCATATAAGTAGAATTAGATTCTTCGAAAGCGGGCCATGCATATTCTATCAATGAGCTAAATTCTCCAATCGTATATACATGCGCATTGGATACTCCTGATGATAGAAAAGAAATTAACAATAGGACATTTAAATTTATGAGATTCTTCACATTAACACTCAAATAAATAAAACATTAAATTGTAGCTTTAATATTACTCAAGCAAATAAACATTGTAAATAGTCACTAATTACTAGCTATTAACTCAATAAATAATTTAAAAGCTATTTGTTTATTTCAGTTTTATCTAAATGATTATAGTTTTAAAACAATGACAATGCATAAAGGGGTCTGTCACATCTCTAGTTATATTTGGTTTTTTTCGCAAACTGTTGGATACTCCGGCAGTTATTGTTGCAAAAAACTCACAGCCATCCCCAATGAACTCTTCAATATCTTTGGAGTTTACGCATAAAAAGAGGTGCTCAATTAGGCACCTCAGAAACATCCTCAATTTTTACAACAAGCTCCTGCGGAATCTCGGTTACATACGTTTCGTAATTCGAGTTAGGCTCATTTAAATAAGCCATTACTCTTATCATAAAAATTAATAAGTTTACTTAATTGCACCAATATAAGTTGGCGCAGGGGCATTTCCATAAATAGGTAAGGTTGCACAAGTTCCGGAACCTGGATAGTAGAAAATAGCTTTTTTATCATTGTTTTGGGTACTTTGTAGCATGCCGACCCACAAAGAGCATGTTACAGTATCTATTCCCTTCCAAGTTCCTTTGGTATTGCAAATGTAAGTAAAATCATCATGCCCACTATGCTTTATGTTTACAGAACCATTTCCATAAACGAGTACCCGCTCAACGGAAACCGTACAGCTAAAATCAGCAAATGAATAAAAAGGTATAAAAATAGAAATAAGAGCAACTAACTTTTTCATTTAAAGTCTCGTATTTTATTAAAAATAAAAATCTAAAAAATCTCAGAAATAAATTTTAATTTAATTAACGCATAAAAAATAATTTAATTATATATATTCTTTTACAATAAGGTGACATTTAACCTTTCTTATCCTTTAGCTATTACTAATAATATATTAACCAATAGAAATATGTTATATTGGTTGCTTGGAAATATAATCAGCTTATAAATAGGGGAAGTTAAATTTTCTATTCGTAGATTTTATATACTACCACTTTAAGTAAAAGGACACAATATATAGTAATACATTAATCCATAAATATACAACCGTCATTCCGCAGCCAATTTCAGAATTTAAACAATGTGATCCAGTGATCGTTGAGCTTGTTGCAAAAATT
>NZ_BJXJ01000088.1 GCF_007990935.1 Vibrio sagamiensis NBRC 104589 | reverse complement strand
AAAATTAATATCTAGTTTTATGTAGCCTGATAGGTCTTTATCCGGTGTATGTACGGGGCATGTTGCTAAATTTGATAAATAGACGTCATCCGTTGGTTTCATAAAATAATATACTTGTTGTAAGTCACAGTTACCAACAGTCATGCCCGCGGACTGAAGATCTGCACGTTGTTTAAAAAGGTGAGGTGCTGAATCTAAAAGATATTCAGGTCTAATAGTGCGAACTTTTCCTTCGTAAAAATTAACGAATTCTTTACCTGCTTTATAAAGTTGATCGGAAGTATCGTAAGAAATTTGTAGATTCCAATAAGCTAATTTTGAGTTATCTGATGGATGCTCTCCTGGTTTTGAGTAAAAGCATTGTATCTGGCTGTGTGGTATTTTAACCTCATCATCAGGTACATCAGTTTTTTGTACCATGGTGTGAATGCCACAACGATGTAAGGTAAAACCTTTTTCTGCCATTTTATCCTGAACTTGATGTTCAGATTCATATTTAGTGTGAACACCTTCAGGAGAAGTACTTGAAATATCTTCTTCAGTATCTTCTTGAGCGTGAACAGGAATTTGAGTGGCTGCCATAATAATAAATGCAGATGTTATTTTATTCATGATTTTTAAATACTCCTAAGTAAGGTCCATAGGAAAATTAACCTAGCATATTACTATAACAAAAATCTTAATATCCTAAATTGTGATATTTACCCACATATAGTCACATAAAAGTAGGTTTGTTAATTAATATTATGTTTGAGCTCATTATAGATTAAACTGCCAATAAAGATTCTGGGTTTTTAATGTCTGAATTAAAATTTAAAATGCATGTTTATGATATAAGTGATATATGTTTTAATACGAATTAAAAAAGCCAAAGGTATAGCTACACAGTAACTTTTTATAATGAACCGTGACGCGTAACTGTTTGTTTTTCTATAAATAGCCCACGTAATTGTTATAGTATTACACTCTAAATAGGCCTGTATTTAAAAGGTTTTTCCTTGCCTCAACAGAATCTTTATAATCCAAGTCTGAATCGTTAAGTTTTTCTTGTATATAGTCGTAGTATTGGCTTAGCAATTCGAGCTGTTGATATAAAGTGTGACAGTCAGCTTGTACAATTGGCTGGTGATTCCAGAGAACGAAAGCATCTTTCTCTGAATCGAAGCCTACTATTGGTTTTTTTTCTTCTTGGCTAAAAATACTTACTTCAAGCAGTATGTGAAAATTCTGTGGAGTGATTTGATCTAAACTACTGAACATTAGTAATCGTCCGGTAGGGTGTTCAGTAATGTGGCATTCTTGTTCACCAACTTTTAGGCTTGTAATCTCGCTGATCTTTTTAGGAACTTCAAGACCACACTTTAGGCAGAGCATCTCGATGGCTTTTATATACTGTTTATTCATATTTATTACCTCTTTTAATGATATTAATGAAAGCAAAAGGTTTAATTTATCTATCGTTGTTGGTGATCCCTCTAGACTAAATTAATGTTAATGATTATATGGCGAAAATCATTACGGGTAGTCTTGGTGCCTTCAGTCTATTGCTTTAATTACGTCAGAATAAAGACTTAGTAACAAAAGGTAAATAAGATTTTAGCAATGTTGGTGTCTATTCTAAGCATCTATATTAATCTATAAGATTATTTATGGAAGTAGGTGAGATAAATGTAACCCTTACCCGTTATTAAAATCTTTTTTATAGATAATTTTTCATCCTTATTTGAGCAGCATTAAAAAAATTTGATGTTTTTAATTTAAATATCATATGCCGGTTAGCATGAGTATCTTTTATAAATACAATCGTTCTGCCAGTGTCAAAAAAACCACACTAATAAATGATATCTATAAACTCTAGGAAAATAACTATGAAAAAAAACATTACGTTACTTATTATCGGCACAGCCGCTTTTATCACCCATAGTGCTTGTGCATCAGTTAAGTGCCCAGAGTGGAGAGCAGAATCAGTGATATATGAAGAGGGAAAAGTGTATATCGTAATGAATGATGATTCAATTAGAGATCAAACAATGATAAACCTTTTAGAACAAGGAGAGGTACGGTTCTGCACAACACAAGTCACTGACATGAGTCATTTATTTAAAGGACGCCACTTTTTTAATGCAGATATAAGTGATTGGGATACCTCGAATGTAACAAACATGGAGCGTATGTTTGAGAACGCCACCACATTTAACCAAGATATAGGAAGCTGGGATACGTCGAATGTAACTACGATGTACGCCATGTTTTATAGTGCTAAGTCTTTCAACCAAGATATAGGCTATTGGAACACTTCTAATGTAGAAACAATGGTCGGTATGTTCAATACAGCTGAAGCTTTTAACCAAAACATTGGTAGTTGGAATACTTCAAGTGTCATCGATATGGCCGCTATGTTTCATAATGCTAAATCTTTTAATCAATATATTGGTCATTGGGACACCTCTAAAGTGACCAATATGAGTTATATGTTTGAGTTTGCAATAAATTTTAATCAATATATAGGCCATTGGGATACTTCAAATGTGAAAGATATGAGGTACATGTTTTCGAATGCATTGTCTTTTAACCAGTACATAGGTGATTTAGATACCTCTAATGTTATTGACATGACTGCAATGTTAAATGAAGCAGTAACATTTCAACAAAATCTGAACAATTTGAATGTTACAAAAGTAAAATACCACAATTGGTTTGCACCATCTCTTACCAAAGACAAATGGCCAGATTTTTTATATTGAAAAGTAAAATAAGGCAAATGAATCAAAACTGCCTTTTTATTTGGTAACTAAGAAAAAGTCGGTAATCTATAAGCCTTTGCGTTACTTTGATTTGAACAGGCTGATCAAATAAAGATATCAATGAGCATAATTGTTCAACGATACCTTTTTACTAATGCTATCATTTTAAATGTTTTTAATTATTTAATCTTAATTATGATTGCATAACTTTGTTGGCGTGAAAGGTTAAATGCTTGTTTCGATTGCATATCTAGCTGTTAACTATTCTAGAGTGTAACAAATGATTTAAAAGAAAAGGCTCTTGAAGGAGCCTTTTAATAATTAATGCTTTTTCACGCCGAAAACTAGATACAAAAACGTTCACAAGATTTAGAAGATTTCATGATGCAAGCCCGTCGGTAACGAAACGAGGTTGGTAAACTCAGGGCTTGCGTTAGTCCGTTGGTGATCATTCATTGACGTAAAGTCTCTTTAGATACAGCGATGTTGTGTTGCTCTGAAAGTTTTTCTAGAGCGAGCGTTGGTGAGAAATCAGAATAATACTTGTGAATGATCTTTAGTATTTCAACTTTAGAATCTTCAGAGTAACGTTGGTTACTTGGACGACCACGACCAGCGTGCGCGAGATTTTGAGATCCTAAAGTGGAGAGTCGATTGAGTAAACGCCGGATATGACGAACAGACACATTTAGAATTGCAGCATTAATTTGACGTAATCGCTTTTCACGGACGTCAGACAGAACCTTAAATCGATAAATATCTTTTTCACTCACCGTAATCAACATCGGTTAAAGCCTCAAAAGCTAACAATGTTGTTAATCTTAGGAGGACATTTTGAAGTGGCTAAAACCGGACATTACTAAATTGCTCCAATAGATTAGGTGCGTATTATGG
>NZ_BJXJ01000087.1 GCF_007990935.1 Vibrio sagamiensis NBRC 104589 | reverse complement strand
TGAGCAACGCGTTATGGCCAAGTCTGAATTCAAATGGTGACATTTCACCCCCGAACTGATCTTATGGTGTGTCCGCTGGTATGGCACTTCCGCAATGAGTTACGCAAACCTCAATGAACTCTTCAATATCTTTGGAATTTATGCATGAAAAGAGGTGTTCAGATAAGCACCTCAGAAACATATTTAATTTTTGCAACAAATACTCTCTAACTATATTTTCGAGAGAATTATATTGAGCAAATCCTAATGTAAAGCAGTAGTTATGACACAAAATTGACGCAAACTTTCATTATTAATATTATTATTATCAATAATAATATTAATTTAAGGTGTGGCAAATGTTTGTAAAACAAATAGTAATTTGTCTGTTCATTTCATGTATTACATATAACGCGATGGCGAGTAATGATTTTTATCTAGGAGTTAAAACTGGTTGGACACATTTCTCCAATGGTTGTGATTCACATCGTTTAGATTGTGATAAGAATGATATTGGAGCAGGCATCTATCTTGGATATAAAATCAATGATTGGTTAGCAGTTGAAGGCGGATATGATTATTTTGGGGATGCCAAAGCGGCCTACCCGAGCTTAGGAGACCCATCTATCAAAGCTCCTTATAGTGCAGAAGTACAGGGGATCGAGTTAGGTTTGGTATCTCAATACTCCTTAACAGAAAGGCTAAATATTCTAGGTAAAGTCGGAGCTCTTAGTTGGAAAGCTGATAAAACTGGAAAAGAGCTAGATTACACTGTTAATGAAGAAGACAAAGATATTTCACTCATGCTTGGCGTTGGTTTTGAATATCAATTATCCCACAACTGGGGAGCTAGACTTGAGTATCAGTGGTTCGACAACGTCGGTGGTAAAGACACTGGCGGGTCTGACATCAACTTTCTTACTTTTGGATTAAACTACACATTTGGCTCTAAAGAAGAGTTAGTATCAGAACCAGTAGAACCAATTTCAACCAAACTCATAGAACCTCAGGTGCTAACGTTCAACGAATTTAATGGTGAAGCGCTTTTTACATTGAACAGTTCAGATCTATCTGTAAATGCTCAATCCTACCTTCGAGATGTATTATTACGACTTCAAAAAAATGAGCAATCAGAGTTAATTATTATTGGTCATACCGATAGTTTAGGCTCGGAATCTTATAATCAGGAGCTCTCCACGAGAAGGGCTGAGAGTGTTGCTTATTACTTTCAGAGTCAAGGCATTTCCAAAAACCGAATTCAAGTGGAAGGAAAAGGAGAAACATCTCCAATCGCTGACAACAAAACGTCTGAAGGCCGTGCTATGAATCGTAGGGTAGAGGTAATCTCGCCATCTTTTTCTGTAGAGGTAGAAAATGAATAAACTTACTTTCTATATTTTCTCTTTAACGTTTTTATTCGGATGCGGTGGTGAAAATAGTGGCTTACCATCCCAAGATAACGGTGGGATATCGTACATAAAGCCAGAAGCTTTAAATGTGGCAATTAATGGTAAGGTTGCTGTTGGCCATAATATCACAGGCCAATATACTTTCTCTGATACTAACTCTCCAGTACGCGACGAGGCGACAAGTAAATATCGCTGGCTAGACGATAATGGTAATGAGTTAGGCTTAACGTTGTCATTAGATGTTGATGCACAACTTGAAAATAGCGAAATACAGTTTTGTGTTACGCCAGTAGCCGAAGGAACACAAAATACTATTGGTGACGAGGTTTGTAGCCCTAAAACTGAAATTCCACCTGTAGAAAAATTCATAATTCCTGAAGCCCAAAATGTTCTTATTTCTGGCTCCGTTGGTGTGGGACAAAATGTCGTAGGACAATATACTTTTGTTGACCCGAATACTCCAGCCCGTGCCGAAGGCGTAAGTACTTTTCGCTGGTTGGATGGTCTAGGAAACCAACTAAGCTCATCGACCTCCCTCTCAATTGATGCCACTTTAGATGGTAAAGAGATCCAATTTTGTGTAGTTCCTGTAGCAATAGGAACACAGAATACTATTGGTGATGAGGTTTGTAGCCCTAAAACTGAAATTCCACCTGTAGAAAAATTCATAATTCCTGAAGCCCTAAATGTTCTTATTTCTGGCTCCATTGGTGTGGGACAAAATGTCGTAGGACAATATACTTTTGTTGACCCGAATTCTCCAGCCCGTACCGAAGGCGTGAGTACTTTTCGGTGGTTGGATGGTCTAGGAAACCAACTAAGCTCATCGACCTCCCTCTCAATTGATACCAGTTTAGATGGTAAAGAGATACAATTTTGTGTGGTTCCTGTAGCAATAGGTACAGAAAATACCGTTGGTCATGAAGCATGTAGCCCTAAAGTGATTGTTGTTCAACAACCAATCATTACTAGCCTTTCTAAGTCGGATGAACTAGCAGCGAGTAACACAATTACATCAACTTCAGTATGTAATGATTGCGACGCGTCTAAGACTGTTTACAAATGGATCGTCGATACCAATAATAACGGAGTTTTTGGTGACTCAATCACGGTTGATGACCTTCTGGTCAAAGATCGTGAGATTGATGGTGATACGATCACCATTCTGGAGTCAGAAGTTGGAACTGAAATTCAACTTTCTGCACAGGCATTTTCAGCTAGCGGTCAAGCATTTAGTGATGTCGAATACAACATCTATAAACGTAGATTCATGGTTGATGCAGTTGGTACATATGGCGGATTTTGGGCCTTATTAAATACGGGAAAGCTAGTTCGACTTGGTTATTATGACGATTATAATCATGGCGATTTACTAGATATTAATGAGACATTCACCCAAATCGGTACGGCATGGGGGTGGTATAACTACGCAATCACAGAATCTGGGAAACTCATCTACTCTGGTCCATACATTAGTTCTTATGGTGTAACGGGAATTGACGCTGATGTAATTTCAGTCGTAGGAAATAAGGAGGCCGCTGCTGCTTTGAAATCTACGGGTGAAGTCATTGCGTTTGGCTCGAAGTATTATGGTGGTGTTATTCCTGATGCAGTAAAACCTGAATTATATGACATAACAAAGATTGTCGTTGCTGATGGCGGTGCTTTCACTGCTCTCAGAAAGGACGGCAAAGTGTTCTCATGGGAGGGTGAAAATACAGGTATTTTGGGTGGTATTAATGAGTCTGAAAACAATGATATCAAAGATATCTTCTCCAATAACGCTGCGTTTGCAGCCTTAAAAAATGATGGTTCTGTGGTGACTTGGGGCTACACTAAATTAGATTATCCATCAATAGGACCTGGAAAGACTGGTGCTGATTCATCCGGTGTTGATTTCACTGGTGGAGTAAAAACAATCGTTGCTAGCGGATTCGCGTTCGCTGCAATCAAAAATGATGACACTGTTGTGTCATGGGGTAACACAATTTTTGGAGGCGATAGCAGTTCAGTCGACTTTGATGGAGGTGTAACTGATGTCGTCGCGAGTCAAATATCTTTTGCCGCACTGAAAAAAAATGGAGATGTCGTAACATGGGGTAACGTCGCCAATCCTGCTGTACCTATCACCAACGCAAAAGCAATATATGTAACCAAGACTACTACGGACCAGGATTATTTTGCGTTTGGTAACTCATATGCAGCCTTACTTAATGACGGAACAGTTACCGCGTGGGGGGCAATAAAAGATGGTGGAGATATCACTCAAAGACCTAATAACACCCTTGTTAATGATAATATAACGGATATAAAATCAGGTTGGAAAACTTTCTTTGCACTCACGGATGAGGGGACAAAGGGCAGTTGGGGTGAGCAATCTTCAAATGTCTACAACGATGTAGAAAATACATTTGCATCCTTTTTTCAGTTTATGACCCAGTTAAAAGACAAAACCGTAATAGTTGAGGGTGGCAATTGGTGGCGTGACGCAGAAATACGGCAACTTGATCCAACTGACGTTTTACTACAAACATCCTTATGAGGCTGTGTACATGACAACCTTGCGATGGGCTCGTTGCAAAAATTGAAGATGTTTCTGAGGTATCC
>NZ_BJXJ01000086.1 GCF_007990935.1 Vibrio sagamiensis NBRC 104589 | reverse complement strand
CCTAAAAAGATATAATTCTCGCTAGGAAACTGTATGTATATACACTTTCATGCTTATGTCATCATAAGGAGGGCTTGTCATGTCTAATAAAAACCAACTTTTTCAACAAGCATTAGAGTTAATCGTAGATGGGGTCGCGTTAAGTACCGAACTTGAGAGCAGGGCAAAGGTCGGTGTGTATTTGATGGGATTGGTGATTGCAGACAATCAAGGCGAGCTTGATAGCAATAAGATAGAGGCCATGAAGATGATCATTCATCACGAACGTATGGCCGCATTCAGGGTCGCTGCAGCTCGTTGAAATGCGGTTTGTTTTTTGTATACGGGCTTTCTCGCCACACTCCTGGTAAATTACTCTCATATAACACCGTAAACCTATCAAAATGATAAGCCCATGGCACTAAATTATGGTGAGGATTTATACAGTTCGATTGTTCTGTTCTACGAAAAGAGAGGGAGGTGTAACCTAACGTTGCGCTATTAATCTCTGCTTCATAAGCCATCGAACCTTTAGGGAAAATACTTTTTTATCACTCATTATCTAGCCACCTAAATTAAAAATGATCTGTGACTCTAAGAGCACTAGAAAAAATTGACCTAAATACATAGTGATTTTTACTAAATCATTGCGGTTGTGAAGGACCTCACACCTTATGCGCTCAGATAATTAAGACAATTATTATATATTCAAAAGTGGATGAATAAGGGTGATTTAATGAGTCAAATTAAGGTTTTTTATCAACATAGAGAAGGCGGTACTGAGCTTGTTAATCATGAAAGGGATCTAAAATTTCATCGTGAAGCTTGTGAAACTATCGACAACTACCCTTGGGCAAAAGAATTGGAATTGTTTGATGAGCTGGGTGAGGGCGGCGGCTTTTATTTCATGCTAGGCGATATGAATAACAAGTATGCATCATATCTATTTACACCAGTTGAAAATGACAGAGGCTGGTTGCATTTGGAAGTCGTTTCTAATCCTGGTTTTCTTGGAATCTTTGGCCGAAAGTCTCTTTCGCTAGATTTTAAGTTTGTTTCAATATCAGAGGCTAAACACCATATCAAAGAATTGTTTGAATACTCTATTGATTCATTATACAAAAAATATAGGAAGTAAAATCCCTAATAATATCCATTTTGAATTGTTTTTCCAGACAGCCACCGATTACGGTGGCTTTTTTGTGTCTGCGACACAGCCCCACCGAAAGCACACCTAACCCACGGAAAACGCACTCCTCCTCCCCACCTGCGACGTTTTCGATCTCATTTTTTCGCAATTCTATTTCAGCGAAACGCTGCTAGCGTGGTAGAGGGCAAAAAACCTGTTAGTAAAAGGTAAGAATCGGGTCATACTGACCAGATTTTATGTCGGAAAAGTACTTTAATTCATATTGAAGATTAAAAATTATTGGTAAATGTATAAATAAAAAGAGTGGGTATAAGCCACTCTTTATATTTGTAGATTATTTTACATTATATTGAACGTTTTTCTTTGAAAATTAGAAACTAATACCGCACTTATCAACTGTTCTAATTATCAATTCACGGGTATTCATTTCGTTAAGGCCTACAGAAGCCCCCCAAAGGAATATTGTTGAAGCGTCAATGTCGTAATCCAGTTGTATTTGGCTAAATATAATATCGCCAGGTGCCCATACTTGATTGATATTATCAAGGTCACGTTGTAGCTGAGTGCATTCAGTTTTATCTTGGCATTTGTCTACGTGATAGACTAAGAAACTATATAAATCGGAGTAACTATATTTTACACATTCCTGAAATTGTTCTTGTGCATCATATGCACTGGCAGATAATGGAGATAATAAAATCATAGAAGTGGTAATTGCTGTTAGAAATTTCATGGTTTTCCTATTTAATAAATTTTCCCAGTAAAAGCCTAATTTTATTTCGGGTAACTACTTTTTATGTGGTAAACAATTTGCAACTAACATGATAGTAGTCTCTAATACTGTAGGTTGCCTGTAGTCAAAATCATGACCGAAATCTAAGTTTAATCTGAAATATATATCATAAACTTTAGGTAGGGTTGATCTAAAAGTATCTGCCATAATTAATAACCTTTCTGGATTTTCTTCCAATTCATTAAGTTGTCTATCTACACATCGGGTAATATTTAAGTTGGCAGCTTTTTCAATTAATAATTTATCTTGCTCATTTAATTTCGTTGTATTGGCAATAGCACCCGTAGAAGAAAAAATAAGTGTAGCCAGTAAAGTCGTTGCTAGTTTCATTTTTTAAAAGTCCATTAATCTATTTTTTATTTGTAATATTCCTAAAAACTCAGGAATAATGACAAATTTATACTAGTCATAAAATGAAAAAATGCAGGAAAAACTTTCTCTAAACATACGTTTTTTGATCTATAAATCATCTTTATGTAATTGTTGTTTTTGAAAATAAATTGATATTTTAGGTAACCTGAAAGAATATATTTAATTAACTAAATTAAAGATATTGACGACAGTATCTTATATATCCTAATTCGTCACCCAAAGTATGAATACATCACCAAAAACGCACTCCTCCTCCCCACCTGCGACGTTTTTGATCTCGTTTTTTCGCAACTTTTATTCAGTGCAATTAGGTTATCCACGGAAGGCGCTAAGCTACCGCGAGCTCTTGAAATGTACCCAAAGTGGTGTCAAAGTTAAAGGATATCTATATTCTAAAAAAACGGTTTACCCTTTAGAATAAGAGAGTTAACTATGAAAATGTATTTTGTTTGGAAATTTGAATTTGGTACAAGAATAACTCCTTATAGTTATTGTGATACTCCAGCATTTAAAGACTGCGACGCTTTAGGGGGAGTTTTATTTGACGATGGTGGTTTGGGGCTTGAGGAAGTGATCGAAAGGACCAAAAATGAAATTGAAGAGACTAAGAAAGTTATTGAAGGCCAAATTGATAGAGGAGAGATACATACTGAAACATTTTATGCAGAGATTGGTAGAGAGCGTACGGAAGTCTCTTTCAATTTTGATGTTTCCTGCAATCAATTTATCTCGACAACGATCTTTTTAAAAATTCTTATAGAATGGTATGAGTTTATCCAACTTCCTCCTCAAAAAGATGTCACTAAAATAGTCGAAGTTTAAGTGAAAACTTGAAAGTAATTTACTCAAAATGTGACTAAAATAATAAATAAAAAGGAATGGTTTTCAAACCAATCCTTTGGTAAATATAAGTAATGTAGATTATTCCCCATGTGCACAATATGCCATTAACAACAGTGTTAAATCGTTATTGGTCATGCCATGTTGATTTCTATCTAAGTTTAAGCTGTTATCAATCTGTACTGAAAGTGCATTTTTTGTCATATCTAAGTAATCTTTAATTTGAGTCATGCCTCTATAGTCATTATTTGAAGTTAAGTCACTTAGGTTTGATTCTAGACACTCTTGCATTTTGAACATTGTTTCTATTCGAAAAAACTTTTCATTGTTTTCTGTTACTGTTGTTGCGCTGGCAATATTACCTGCTGCAGAAAAAAGAAGAGTAGCAAGTATCATTTTTTTCATTTTCAATAGCCTTGTTATGCTTTAATTTATCACTTATAAAAATGATAAGTTGAATATTAATGATTCTGTAGGGTAAAACCCATTAAAATTAAATTAATAAAATCACGCAATTGTTATTTATTTTTTAATTTAGAAAATGTGATTATTGTTCAGGAATTTTTATTTGAACAATAAATTAGAATTTGATGGAAGAAATTGAAATATGTTTCATTGATACATCTAAATAAGTGTAACACTAGTTTAATAACTACCAGTAAACCCACCAAAAGTACGAGTGCACCACGGAAAATGCACTCCTCCTCCCCACCTGCGACGTTTTTGATCTCGTTTTTTCGCAACTTTTATCAGTGCAATTAAGTTATCCAGGGAAGGCACTAGCCTGCCGTGAGCCCTTTAGGAATCACGGGGGATAGGGGATAGTTGAGGCGCTAAGAATGGCTTACAGGGGCTTGTTGCAAAAATT
>NZ_BJXJ01000085.1 GCF_007990935.1 Vibrio sagamiensis NBRC 104589 | reverse complement strand
TTCCTGCGTATAATTAAGCCGTGCTCTTCTAGGGTTCGACAGGCTTGTTGCAACAACCTTGAACAAAGGCCAGTTTGATTTTTGGTTACGTCGTGATAAGCCGAAACTGAGGGTGCAGGAGAGATCTGCCTTCCTCAATGAACTTTTCAATATCTTTGGAATTTACGCATGAAAAGAGGTGCTCAGATAAGCACCTCAGACACATTTTCAATTTTGGCAAAAATCCCTGCTAAAGTGTTTAATTATCTAGAGAGTGCCGTTTTCATATTTTTTAGCCAGCATTTTCCATGTATCCAAAAAACCGCCATGAAACATGTAACTGTCAGATATCAAAATTGATTGTTTACCGTTTCTTGCACGTTCATATTTGTAGCCACTCAAATTCTCAATACAATAACCACCCTCTCGCCTAGCATTACCTGCATCCATGGCCCTAATTAATAATATAAACTCGCCACCAACAAGCTCTTTATCTGTTGCAATTTTCCCTGCTGGCAGGCCTCCTTCAGAAGGTAACTTTAAGAAAAAGTCAAACTTATCAACAAACCAAGGTAGAACCTCTAACGGTGCATCAAATTGACGTAGCGATATGTACTCAGGTTCATCTTTAAATTTTACCTTGCTATGCTTTACAATCGTTAGAAAGCTACCTTGCTTGTAAAATGAGCAATATCTACCAGGGTAATTTAACTTGTCTTCTGTGGTAACAAGGTACTCAACGCCTTGAGGCAAATTATCTAAATCTTTTATTTCTATTAATTTGACATTACGAGTTGGAGTCATGATACTCATCCTTAATTAATTTCGGCTATATCTTTTATTATGTGAATACTTCCATTGAATTTATCTAAAGGAACAAGTTTCCGTTCAAAATTAAATGTTTCCACTGCGCCATAATTACCGTTGTTCGGTAACAATGTTTTTGTTAATCCGTTACCTAAAAAGTGCTGGTTATTACCTATAGCCCTTTGCATCTCGAGTCTTACCTCTAATAAATCAACCAACTCCTTATCATTGATTGTTTTCTCGAAATATTCTAGTGCGCGTTCAGTGTCCCACTCATTCCTTAGCTCCCCAGAACTAAGCGCGTCATCATAATGCTCAGCATACTGCTTCTGAAATTTGTCCGTAAAAAACAAATCGACTTGCTCAGCAGTGAAGCTATCCGGAAGCTCTTCTCTTGTAAATTTGGCCAGATTTTCATGTGTTGGAACGAGCACCTTGGTATCTGCTATTTTTACAGATTGATGGGTATCAATTATTACGTAAGATAACTTTTCACCTTTGGTGTAGGGAAGTCCGAGTTTTGCACAGATCAATCGAGGGTCAGTATCAACATCCTCTAATTGCTCGAACGTTGTAGACCAGTATTTTGCACCAAAACCAGTCTCTCCCTGCATTGGGGCGCCAAGTAGACCAGGTTTTCCTTCATATTCCAAAAAATTACTATTCATAATTCGCACATGAAAACGCTCATTTGCCAACTCACCCGATTGCACTATGTCGAGTAATTCAGCATCATCATATTTACCTATATAACCATTTTTTATAATGTTTTTTCTTGCGGTTTGCAATCTCTCAGTCACTTCGACAAAGGATTTAGGGTAAGCATTGCGAGGGTATTTGGTGTACCTTACTTTACGCTGGCTATGTGGCGCAGCATTCTGTTCACTGCGCTCAGCGACTTTAGTATCGACCTCTCCTTGATGCACTTTTTCTCTCGATTTTACGTTAAATTCCAGCTTAGGGTTTTCAACGGAAATATCCGCTTTACCCGCACTTAAATGCGCCAAATCATCTTTACTGCCTTTCAAGCTCAAAGTGGTCAATGCAGCAACCAGGGCAAGTGAGCGGATTAATTCACTTATTTGACGAGTTTTCTCACTCGGTGTTAAAGAACTGTTTGATTTAATTTCATCTATTTGGGTCATCGCATCAACGGTCAAGATTATACCGCTAGCACCGTCGGTCGCGATTTGACCAAACAGTAAATATTTACCAGCCTCAAGACCTTGCTTAGTCCCTGAAAATTGCATTGAAGCTTGACGCATCCAGCCTGCACCAAAGATATTACCAACGATAGCGAGGGTATCTAAACCATCATCCTTGAAGTTACTAAAACCCTTATCATGGCGTTGATAAATACTGAGGACACTTGCAGTTGTACTGGTTGCAATACTGGTCCATATCGCGGCACTAGCAACCCTTGAACCAGGTATTGGTGCGAACAAGAGTGCCACACCCACAGCGCCTAAAGCAGTATAATTGGCCCACTTAATCATGCTATCCAAATTCGACCAACCGCTGGTTTTTAACTCACCTTTCAGACTTAATGTTTGATTATTATCTGTAAGCTCAATCTCATAACTAATATGACTTTCAGCCATTTGGCTGTTAGCCTCCCAATCTTTTAATGCATTTGAGATAGCTTCCTTAGCTGTACGGCCTGTACCTTCATATTCACCACAAAAGGCTGTGTGCCCACAGTACGTCCAATCAACAAGACCCCACACGTGCTCATCATCACTGAACCAGTTATCCTTAATACGTTTTTGATATACGAATACTTTTAAAGGCTGTTTAGCGCTTGTTTCTGTCGCTATTGCTACCGCATTAATCGGATAACGAGTCTTGTCCGCTGAATCTTCAATTAATTCACGTAACCTTTCAGCATTGGCTTCTAATCTTTCGAGTTCATCCTCGTGCTTTTCTGTTGCCTCTTCATCCATTTCAGTATTTTGAGCAACTTGTTTCAAAGTATCTATATATCGCTGCTCTGCAATAAGTGAAACATCCGGCTGCTGCATTACCGCTTCTGATTTTTCTAGATCCGGTGCAAGGATGGAATGTGCGTTACAAACGTTTATTGGGTAACTGTAATATTCCGCAGGTCTCGTGCTACCGTCTCCTGGGTGATATTGATAGCAACACATTACAATATGTTGGCCATAGTATTCAGGCTTGTACTCAATGCCAACACTACTTCCTAGATAATCCAGAGGTGGAGCTTCTTCATCTGCAATAGCCTGTTGGTCGTGTACAACAAACCATTTGTATTTGGCGTAAGCTTTTGTCGATTCAACAACCGCTTTCTGTCGGTCCATTTTAAGTTTAACAAGACTGTCTTTAATAATGGAGCTGATTGCAGGCTGTGCTTTTATGGCTAATAACGTATTTTGAGTTGCTTCCGGCGGATAATAGGTCTCCTCTCCTCCAACATCTACTCCCCCGGCGACCAATAGCCCTGTTACTGCAATGCGAATAGCCGGTTTGTTAAATAAGTGGAGTATGTCCTTAACCAGTCCACTTCCTTGATAGGTGTTGTAGTATTTATCATAGGCTTCAACAATCTTTAGAATGTTTTCGGTCGATTGACTTAATAAACCAAATATCTCATCTTTCTTACTGCGTTTAAACGCATCACTTATTTGAGCCGCAATGGATTTAATATAAACATCATCATAATCACAATAAGTGATCGTAAAGTCGCCTTCGGGTACACTTTCTAAAAAGTAGAACCCATCCTTATCTAGGCGGCCTTTCTGAGAACTACCATCTTGAAATTCAATCAAGAATTCTGCATCTATAATAGGTGACTTTCCAATCGTCTTTAATTCAATTCGTAGCCCTGTGTTATGGCCATCTACGTAAGCAATCGCAATATTAGTGCCTTTTAAGCTATCAACAACAACAGCATTGTCTGATAACCAAGGCATATCTTTATCAGAAACCACATGAACTTGAGCCGATGATACACCTAAAAGGTGATTCTTCTCTGGAAAAGACTGATTACTTGAATAGGCATTTATGTCATCAAGAGCAGTACTCTCTTTATCCAGCTTCGCACTATCTTGCTCAAACTTTTCAATTTGAGCAAAGGTTAGTGCCTGTGGGCGGAATAGCAACTTAAGGCCATCCTCACCTTGTTGCTTTTCTCCTTTGATTTTATAAGGAAGCAATACATGCTGCTGATCAAAACCTTCAGGATAACGAGTAATGGGTTGAGGATTCTGTTTCTTTTTTTCTTGTTGCTCAAGGTGGCGAAAGTATTCGACGTCAATGTCCTGATAATAACTTTTATCGGTGATGAATAGCTCACGCCATAACTTACCTTTCCAGAATATATACAGATATCCAGCTTTAAGCTCAGCCGATTTAGATTTTGATTTTTCCTCGTTAAGATAAGCAAGGGGACGAACGGGAACCAGCACATTATCCCATTCAGCCATCTCAGTCTCTTTACTTACTGGCATAATACCTTCTGCCAAACGTAAACTC
>NZ_BJXJ01000084.1 GCF_007990935.1 Vibrio sagamiensis NBRC 104589 | reverse complement strand
GGTTGTGAACCGCTTACGCACACGCTTACCGGCGCGGCCGTTTGGGTAACATTCGCAAAGCCAAGGCTTCTTAGAACCGTCTTTTAAGTTTCTGATAGACATAGAATGTTTAAATTTAACTGTATAAAAAAACAGTATAAATCGTGGTGAGACGTGGTGCAATGTTTTATATTGCACAACAAGTACAAGCTCGATGTATGTCTCAACACATTGAAATTTAATTAGATTTTACTATGTTTCAATCCATTCATGTCTGCGTAGGTTACAGAGTTGTCAAGATGAACAGTGTTCGTTCCTTAGGCCTACATAAAAATACGGGAGAAATTTCAGCATTATTGAACAGTTTGAGTACATATCAATTAGACTTTCACAAGCAATATAACCATTATGCACTTGATTTATATCACTGAAATATAAAATATTTTTGTTTAAGCAAGTTGATTGTAATTGCATAATGTGCGCATTAAATCAGGCAACAAGCCTTATAAGAAGCGTTATATGCTTTCGGAGCAATGAATAATGAGAAATATAAATGACAGAAAAAATAAGTGAAAGTACAGTTCAGGTTCAACATATACAAGGAGACGTCAGTTCACCAACTAATGGTAAGGTCAACCGATCGTTAGCTTCGCGTCCCATGATTCTCATTGGTACGATGCTGATATTAGTATCTACGTTTTCACTTTTTGGTTTAGGCGCAATTCGTGACACTTCTCAATTTCATCAACTAATGGGTATTGGACTAACAGCTTTAGGTGTCGCATTAGTTGTTTTTGACGAGTTGTTTGTAAAAAATTCAACATCGTCTCTACTTGCCAATCGAATGATGCAACGAAAGCTAGCTCAACTTGAGACTGAAATTGCTAAAGAAAAAAGCAGAACAAATGAAGAAAGTATTTCAGCAGAAGATTACAAAAACGTATTAAATGAAGTTAAATCAGATGTAAGCAAGAAACTGACATCAGATTTAATTAGCAGTTTTAAAGCTGAAGTTAATTCGTATGATGCTTTCGAGCAGACACAGAAGGCAAGTTATCAGTTTAGAGCGCGTGTAGAGAGTGAAATTCGAACGTTATCTAGCCGAGCAAATGTTAATTTGTTCATTGGTAGTGTGACGACAGTTTTAGGAATTAGCGTACTCGCATACATGTTAGTCGTTGGTGGCTTTGTATATGATGTAGAGCATTCCATGACTGGCAATATATTAACGGATTACATTTTATACTACATACCAAGGCTTTCAGTTGTTCTGTTTATTGAAGTATTTTCATATTTTTTTCTTCGTTTGTATCGTGCAAACCTAAACGATATGAAATACTTCCAGAACGAACTTACTAATATAGAGAGTAAGTTGACCGCCATAAATATAGCAGTTCTTGGTGACGATAATGCGTTAAAAGCAAAAGTGGTTGAAAGCCTGTTAGCGACAGAACGCAATTTTGTGCTTAAAAAAGGTGAAACAACCATTGATTTAGAAGTAAGTAAAATGGAAGTTCAAAAGTCAGTTGAAACCACAAGAATACTTCAGGCTGCACTCAAAGAAACACGTACGCTTTTGAGACCAAGGAGGTAACGCATAAAACAAACTGTTTAAGAGTGATTCGCAACGCGAGGCATTTTTACCATACGTTGGTTTTAGTGTTTAAGCAATTCCATCGTTGCACAGACTACAGTAGAAATATACAACAGTATTAATAAGGAGCTGTAATTATGACCCCTCTAAAAAGTTGTGAACTCGAGTTATCCCGCTACTTCAACAAGTATTTCAAGTACTGTGCTTCATCGGATGCCGACGATCTTAAAGAGTTACTGTCGGTGATGTGTAGTGCATGCGAGAAGCTAGCAAAAGTAAAATCGGTCAATTTTGGCAAGAACAAACGTTATCGAGCTCTAAAGGCGCTGAGAAATTTCGCTACTCATGAATCAGAGTTACTTAATTCTTCTAAGGCTATTTCTGTTGCATCTGTAAAGGTGGTTCATGCTGAAGTTCAACTAATTAGTTTGTTGCCTGTGGAAGTGGTCGACTATGCGATACGTAATTTAAAGTCGAAGCAGACCATAAAATATCTGAAAGAAGCGACCATCAACTATGGGAAATATGCAGATATATACCCTGCCTTATTCAACTTTACAGTAGACCTCTACTTTGAAGTGGTAAATCATAAGCTTAATATCGATGGTTCGGGATTTAAAGAACTCGAAAAATCAATAAACCATGAAAAGTTACATGGCTTTCCTCATTATATAGGCGGGAAAATCATCATGCTCGATGGTTCTGATGTAAACACTTTTATTGAAGCTCAAGCTGTAAGTATTGAGAAAAAAAAACGCGAAGTTGCTGAGGCTCCTGTAGGTGAGGATGGACTAAAAAGTTATGTCATAGCTTATGAAAAAATGCCGTTTGATGAAGCGAGTGTGATGAAGAAAGAGGATAAAGACTATGTCTTAAATCTTCTAATAGACAGTGGTGTGGTTACACTAAATGGCAACAAGGTGAGCACTACACGTCCACTTAATCCAATTGAAGCTGTTATCATCCACGAATACCTAAATGAAAGTTCTACGAAATTAAACACTTAACAAACTGTTTAAGAGTGATTCGCAATGCGTGGCATTTTTACTGTGCGTTGGTTTTAGTGGTTAATTTGTTATGCGGGAGCTTCGGTATTGCGTGCCTCACACCTTAAAAAGGCGTTAGAACTCAGGTAAATAGAAGTGAAAAAAAGAAAACATATATCCGGTAAAATTAGACAGAGCTTACTTAAAAAGTACAATAACCAGTGTTGTATGTGCAAAGTATCTGGTGAAAATGTGCCTTTAAATATTTCTACAATCTTACCCTTGCACAATGGAGGGGAGATTAGTGAAGATAATTTAATAGTACTTTGTTCTAATTGTCATCAACTTTCAGGTCGAGCATATCTAAAGGAAAGTGAGCTCATAGACTCCCTAACGGAAATACTAAAGTCTTCCAACGAGTATACTAGCGTAGAAAAAGGTACACGTTTCGGAGACAGTAAAAGGTATGAAGCCGATATTATTGCTCGAAAAGTATCTAAAACAGTCCTAATAGAGTGTAAATCATATAGGTCGATCTCTAAAAATCTTGCTGTTAACGCTATTAATCAATTGAAGGCTATGGGGGAAGAGCTCCCTAAGGCAGAGTTAGTTCTCGCTGTATACGGTAGATTAACGGATGAAATTCGTAAGCAAATAGAATCTGAAGGAATCACTGTATGGGATTTAGACTATTTAGCTAAGACATACAGTAAGCAAATAAGTCTACTCACCAATCCTATGATGAGAATGCTTATTAGTGCTAGCAATACCCCAACTCAGATATCGAAAAGTAAAGAGCTTTTAGATAAGTTGAAAAAGTGTAATCCAGGGCGCAAGGATTGCTACATCTATCAAAACCTAGTCGGTGAAATTATTGAAGAGGTGTTTTGTCCTCCCTTACAAAAACCACTAGGTGAAAGTAGTGACCATTCTAAGTCAAACAGAAGAGACTTTATAATACCTAATTACGCCAACGAGGGTTTTTGGGCATTTCTTAGAGGCAAGTACGATGCGGACTATATTGTCGTTGATGCGAAAAACTATACGCGAAAGGTTAAAAAAAATGACGTCTTGCAAGTAGCAAACTACCTTAAACTTCATGGCGCTGGAATGTTCGGTTTGATATTTAGCAGAAATGGCGGAGATAGTAGAGGGTGTGAACAGACTTTAAGGGAGCAATGGATGGTTCACAACAAAATGATAGTTATTTTGGATGACGAAGATGTAGAGAATATTCTTGTGTCATCGACTGTTAGTGGGGCGACTGATGTTATTGGTAGAAAAATCGAAGAATTTAGGCTGTCTATGTAATGCATTCTAACAAACTGTTTAAGAGTGATTTGCAACGCACGGCATTTTCACTACGCTTTGTGCTCTGTGCTTAAAGTTGTATGCGGTGGCTTCGGTATTGCGTTGCTCACCCCCTAAAAGGGCGTTGTGTACTAAAAAAAGGTGATAACGTCCTTTCCCCGATAGTACCGGGGGATAGTAACCTAGTTAGAGGTTAGTGATGCTGCCAACTAGGTTGGCTACTAGTTAGCTCAAAAAATGAGTTCAGCCGTTAGCACTTCTCCATTATTAACGCGACTCGCCCCACAACTTTCACTTCATCTTCATCAACAGTTAATGTTGAGCCATTAAAGCTAATCGCCAGTTTTTTACCTGGTAAGCGTTGGATCTCGTTTAGAGAGAGTAGGCCATCCATATCGACCAGGTATGTGCCGCTTACTGCTTGATGAACTTCTTTATCAACAATGAAGGTTGTTCCATCATGCTCGATGCCCATGACATTCAGAACCTTGAGTTTGTCTAAATAACTCTTATCAAAGGCGAGAGTTTCGTTACCGACGAGTTT
>NZ_BJXJ01000083.1 GCF_007990935.1 Vibrio sagamiensis NBRC 104589 | reverse complement strand
ATTTGCTAAAGACCAATACTTCAATCAAGACATCAGCCGTTGGGATACTTCTCGTGTGACCAATATGAACCGCATGTTCTCCGGCGCCAAGCGCTTTGACCAAGACTTAACCCACTGGGACGTCAAGCGCGTCTCTCGTCATGCCGACTTCGCCAAAGGCAGTGGCCTGTCTGAAGATAGCCTTCCAACTTTTACGCAATAACGTTTATTCAACCCAAGGAAAATACAGTGAAAAGAACCATAACCTCACTTCTTGTGGGTGCAGCCGCACTTGCTAGCCAAACCACTTTTGCTGCTGATATATCGGTAAAATGCCCAGACCAAGCCGTTAACTCCGTGATGCTTGAGAATGGTCAAGTTTATATAGTGGTGGATAACGCTCTAATTAAAAATAAAACTTTATTAGATAAATTAGAGCAAGGTCATATTCGCTTGTGCACCACACAGGTGACGGATATGAGCTTCTTATTTTATAAGCGCGAATCATTTAATGCCGATATTAGCGATTGGGATACGTCAAATGTGACTAAAATGTCTAGCATGTTTGAAGGTGCAGAAACATTTAACCAAGATATTGGTAATTGGAATACGCTTAATGTGACCAAAATGTCTTACATGTTTGAAGGAGCAGAAACATTTAACCAAGATATAGGGCGTTGGGATACATCTAACGTTGTTTATATGATATCTATGTTTAGAAGCGCTCGTGTATTTAATCAAGATATTGGACATTGGGATACATCGAATGTGGTTTATATGATGTCTATGTTTGAATACGCAAAAGCATTTAATCAAGATATTGGATATTGGGATACTTCCAAAGTATACAACATGGATAAAATGTTCGCTTGGGCAAAAGCATTTAACCAAGATATTGGAAATTGGGATACCTCGCATGTTGGGCGGATGGAATTCATGTTTAGTGATGCAGATGCATTTAACCAAGATATTGGAAAATGGGATACATCTAATGTGAAGAATATGTACGGGATGTTTTGTGACGCAGATGTATTTAATCAAGATATAGGAAATTGGGATACATCGAAGGTAATAAATATGACATGGATGTTCTCAGAAGCAAAATCATTTAACCAAGATTTAACTAATTGGAGCGTAAGTCAGGCAAGGGTTGATTTTGGGTTTGCAGATGGTAGTGCAATGACTAAAGAACAATGGCCACATTTTGTAAAAAAATTTCCTAATTGGTTCAGCTAAAAATAAGCCAGTGCTGATTAATTCAGCGCTGGCTTTTGCAAGGTTAAGAGAGATCGAACGAGATTAAAAACATCGCTGATGGGGAGGAGGAGTGCATTTTCCGTGGGTTGGGTGTGCGTTCGGTGAGGTTATATGGCAGGTACACAAAAGCCACCGTAAACCGTGGCTATCTTAAAAACTTATTATATTTTCTCAGCGCAGCTGACTGTATAAAAATGTTTCTATTGCTTCATTTACCTTATTGGGATGCGTTAAATTCACAGCATGACAAGCACCATCAACAACAACCATTTTTGAATAGGGTAAATCTGAATGCAGCTTTTCTCCCGCACTCAATGGTATACCAACATCATTTGAGCCGTGAATGACGAGACATGGAACTTTAATTTGAGCCACATTAATATCTTGCCTTGAAGTCATTGCTGTCATTGCATGATAAATATTATTAGGGTGATAGGACTGCCAAATACTTTTCCAAAATAAAGATTCGTCTTCATTCCCGCCGATGATTACAGGTAGTAGACTATCAATAATCTGTTCACGAATTACTGTATTAGACCAATTGTCACGTAATTGATGATAAGACTCGATGGTTTCTGGATTATCTCGAGATGCCTGTGTAGCGATAAAAATGATGTTACTAATCAACTCAGGATTCAATAAGGCCATACGCTGCGCCACGTAGCCTCCCATTGACATTCCTGCAACGATACAACTTGAGATATTTAAATGATTAATTAAATTTAAAATATCATTTGCTAATTCTTCTAACGTAAAGCTACTCTTGCACCACTCTGTTTTACCGAATCCCCTAAAATCGCAACAAATAACTCGGTAGTTTTCTTCAAAATATTCAGCTTGATGCTTGAACATTCTCGAGTCCATAAAAAAACCATGTAGAAATATAATGGTTTCCTTGTATACATTTTTATTATCAGTAAAAAACATCCCATTGAAACTATGCATTATTAACCTTTAAAATATAGAATTATTTCCTCAAATTACCACTAAAATTTAGACTTGAAAATACCGCCCATTTGACAGGTGTTCAGTTCAGTAAATTACGCAAGAAAAATAAAGAGCTAAGGATGGAAAAAGATATATTAAAAAAGCCAGCGCCCTATTGCTAAAGGAAACCAAATAGCGTTTGAAACGGTAAAATCGCTCGCTTCGACATACCCAATTGCCAACCTTTGCAAAAGCATGAACGTAAGTCGTTCAGCCTATTACGCATGGCTCAACAAACCTACGAAGTGATAACGGTCGAGTAGTTATATTTTTACCGCAGAGTTAAAGCAATATTTAAGCAAAATCGAAACTGTTTAGGTTATCGAGAATTGCGTAAGCGGTTGTGCAATGAGGGCTTTACTATCAGTGACTATAGTACACAAAAGTTGATGGATAAGCTTGATTTAGTGGTTACACAGCGTGTGGGAGACAAGCTCACAACTAAGCATAAATACAGTGATACAGTGGCTGATAACCTGCTGAACAAGAATTTTAACTCTGTTGAACCTAACCAAGTATGGGCGATGTTGGCGCTTGTTGGGATAATGCTGTAGCAGAGAGGTTCTTCGTTAGTCTAAAGCACGATTGGTTATTCAAGGTGCCCCAACTAACCAGAGAACACATGAGAAATGATGTCGCAGCTTTTATATGCGATATTACAATTTAGACCGGCTTCATACCGCTAACAACGATATGTCGCCAATTAACTATGAAAATTCTTTTAGAAAAGTGCCCTGAAAAACTTTAGCAGAACATAACCCCATGAGTTCATGTGGCGTTTACAGTTAAAGTTTGCTTAGTTAAGGTTAATTGGCTATCAAAGAGGCGACCGTATAGTTGCCGCTTTGAATAGAACATCTTGAGATGGCATAGCTCTTAGCAAAAAAGATTAGTCACCAATATCGCTATGACCTTCTTCAAACTCCCACTGAATATTGTACTTGTCGACAAAATAGAAGTATCTAGTATTACTCACAATATCCGCTACTTTTTTCTTTTCTTCTACATTTTTTTCATTAACTTCATCATGGAAGAAAAACTCATCAGTCTTGATTTGCGATATTTTAAAAGGTTTATATGCAGAACTTTCAGAAATCATTCTGACGTCTTTGTGTGCCTTAACTCTTTCAAATTCAGCATCAATGTCAGACACGCTTAGACATATATGACCCACACTCCCGATCATATTGGGGGTTTTATGGAAATGTACTTCTTCCGATACCGGACTATGATACTCCATTAATTCAAGATATATGTTGGTATTTCCTATTTTTAAGAATTCTATTGAGACATCAACTTCATTGTAATTATCAATAAACCCAGCAGACTTAGAAAATCCCTCATTTTTAAAATTATTAAACCTTTGAACAGGCACAGCTGAAAGTAGATCAGCATAATAATCAGATGCTAAGTCAATATTATCAACAACAATATTTATATGTCCTAAACCTGATATCATATTTTTACACCCTTTATTTTCTTCACTACCGGTAATAACATAACTGTTATTATAGATAGGAAGGTTATATTTGTAATTATGTTTGTCACAGTAAGATCTATATAGTTATCACCATATACACCTGAAAATGCTAACATGTCAGTGATTACTGTGTAAAATATGATTATAGCCGTTGATGAAACTAGGGATGCTGTTAGATATCCATATTGAAGATACAGTCTTTTGAATAGTGCATAATCCAAAACAAAAGCAATTATTGAACCCAATATATTAGCGAAGTATAACGTAAAAATAGGGCTAAAGACGTCTTTATATGAATTTGCATGAATTACATAGTCTGGAGAAGGAAGTAATGAAACAGTATATGTTATTATTATCATTAATATATTAACAAATGACTCCATTATAATAATGAGCAACATTGCCCTTTTGTCATTAATTATTGCAAAAATGTCAATAAGGACAAAACAGAACATATAGGTTAAGGATGAGGGAATTATGTGTATGCCGAAGACGTCTATTATTTTATATGCAATTATATGGGATGTTATTGATAGGCAAAAAAACAATGACATTATGATAATATTTATCTCACTCCGTTTCATCTAATATCCTAAATACTTCCTTTTAACTGCTTATACCCAAGTAACCTCAAGGTGAACATAATTTCAACCTTAACTACTACGTGTAAACTCACTTCTCCTTTTATTCTAACTTCAGCCCGATTCATTATCAATAGTTCAAAAATTATTAGTGAAAAATATTATCTAACTATAATAATTTCACTCCAAAAATAATTAAATTAAATATCAGAAATATAATTTTCTTATATTATATGTAATAAAGAAATCGATTAGTTACACCCATATATGTAGCCTATACCGTAAATTTAAACCATTCATGTGTTGGGTTCTGTCGCAAATATAGCTAGAGATGAAACAGCTAAATTGGCGCTGGAGGCCTCTTGCTAACGGCTCTACAGAGTTAAACTCAAATTTGATCTTATACAACGCGTCAGCAAATAACGGTCTGTGGTTTAAGGAAGAAGAAAGTGAAG
>NZ_BJXJ01000082.1 GCF_007990935.1 Vibrio sagamiensis NBRC 104589 | reverse complement strand
GTTAAAGTCTGGCGGGCTGTGAGGCTTTTGCAACAAGCCTGTAAATATCCCTTTTAATTCTGGTTATTATTACTATTAATTTAGGTGAACTGAATATTATTTTAAGTTTTTATTAAAATTATCGTTTGATAGATAATAAAACTGAAGTTATTGACTGTAATAATAACGCTTTAAAGTTAGGAGTTGTTAGCTAAGTGTTACTTATATAGATAAAGTTAAAAGAAAAATAAATATTATCTTTTAAGCGTTTAAATATATATATGCTCAATAATCTATTTACAGATACAAATTGCTTGTATATCATGCTCGAAATTTTCAGGCCTTGATTTTAATTCAAAAAATATCCAATGCTATTTTTATAGGAATGCCATTTTGTATTATTGCGATCTTAATCTTAATGAAATTAATGATAAGTACCAAAAAGTATTTAACCCATTCTTTATGTCAAAGAAAATGGATTTAATTGTCGACTTTAAGGAGGGTAAAATACCATACATCATTTTTAAAAATACAGGGTTACACTTAAAATGTGATGAGGAAAATATAGAGAATAATAGCCTTGATATGGATTTAAGGTTGTGCTTCATATCTTCAGTTTTTAAATGTTTAGAAATTAACCCAATAACCTATGAAGGAGAAAATAATGGTTATCTTTTCCGGAAAGTTACACCTGTAAAGTCTTTTGAAAAAACAAAAAGCTCTTTTGGTGGGAAAGAAGAATTAGGCTTTCATGTAGATAATAACCATTTGTCGTTAACACCTGAAGCTAGCGAGGAAGGAAAGAGCAAAGCTCCTGATTATCTTTCACTGTTGTGCATAAGAAATAACGAAAAGGTTCCAACAATAATTTCTGATATAAACCAGGCAATAAAAAGTTTGACTGAAAATGAGCTTAATATTCTATTGGATAAAAGATATACGATAGATTATCCTGATTCTTTTAAGGTTTCAGGTAAAGTAGAAGCTCCTGTATTAGTCAAAAGCGAAGAAGGTTTTTACTCCAGATTTGATTATGCTTTTACTACCCCGAATGATAAAGATGCTAAAAAAGCTTTTGATAAGCTAAATCAAATTCTAACAGAAAACTCACAAGACATTAACTTGGACTCTGGGGATTTGATCATATTTAGAAATCAGAAAGTAGTTCACGGTAGGAAGAAGTTCAACCCTAAATATGATGGATTTGATAGATTTCTCATTAGGTTATTTGGTGTAGACGAACTTAGAGATATAGTAACAGTATCTGATGACCAACCCTACCATAGTGTATCAATATAATGAGTGCAGTAGTTTTATCAGTGACGGTATTAGTCGTTCTGACAATTATGAGGCTTAATATAGTTGCTTCGATAGTTATAAGTTCTTTTTTAGGTGGTATTATCTCTGGACAAAATCCATCTGATATATGGACTAGCTTTACTTTAGGTTTAGGTAATAATGCCTCGTTAGCATTAAATTATGCTATCGTCGGGGGATTTGCTTACTTAATTTCTTTATCAGGTTTACCTGAATTTGTGATATCTTATTTCTCTGATATCGAAAATAATTCAGTTAAAAAGGTCAAAGTATCGGTTATAACGCTGATACTTGTTGCTGCAATTTTTTCTCAAAATCTTATTCCAATTCATGTCGCTTTCATACCAATTTTGATACCACCATTACTATCTATTTTTCATAAGATAAACCTTGATAGAAGAATCATTGCGTGTGTTCTAAGTTTTGGGCTTGTTACACCATATATGTTTTTACCATTTGGTTTTGGACAAATGTTCTTAAATGAGTTGATTAGGCCGGAACTCATTGATCAAGGTCTTACAGAAGCTGATACTATAAATATGTCCAAAGTAATGGTCATCCCAGTTATTGGCATGATACTTGGTTTGATATTATCTATATTTGTATCATACAGAAAGCCAAGGCAATACCAAACAATTGATATTCAGTGCCATAAAAACAATTCCAAACAAACGTTATCAAAAAAAGAAATATTATTAACATCTTTAGCATTAACGAGTTTTGTTATCGTTCAGTTAAAATCAAACTCTATGGCTCTCGGTGCCCTAACTGGTGCTTTTATACTGAGCATGACGAGCTGGAAAAAAAGCAATTCTCTGTTTTCTGAGGGGACTAAGCTAATGGCTAGTATTGGTATTACTATGATGGCAGCATCAGGATTTGCTCAGGTAATGCATGACACAGGCGGTATATCAGTGCTTGTTGAACAAGCAAGTGAAGCTTTTTCAGGTAATGCTTTAATCGCTAGTGGCTCAATGCTACTTGTTGGATTACTAGTTACATTAGGAATAGGATCATCATTTGCAACTATCCCTTTACTTACATCTATATATGTTCCTATTGGCCTAAGCGTAGGTTTAAGTGTTGAAGCTATCGCATGCCTTGTTATTGTCTCAGGGGTTTTGGGAGATACTGGTTCTCCAATTTCTGAAGTTACATTAACTACATCAGCAGCACTAAATCAAGATGGCCAACATGATCATATAAAGGACACTGTTATACCGACATTTTTTCATTTTAATGTTCCTTTACTTTTATTCGGGTTAATTTCAATTTCACTACTATGATATCTTTATTTTTTATCGCTCTGCTTGGCTCGATGGTACCGGGAGCGAGCTTCGTAATTACTATACGTAATAGTCTTTTTGGTTCTAGGTTATGTGGAATGATGACCGCGTTGGGCCTTTCCTTGGGAATGGCTTTTCATGCTTCATATTTGCTTCCCGGGTTACGGTGGTTTACTGAGCATTCTTCTACTTTTCTATTGGTTATTGGATATATTGGGGCTTCGTACCTTCTATATTTGGGTATAAACTGTTTAAGAGCGAAGAAAGTTGATGTAAATACTGATGTAAGCTTCGGTCAAGAAGGGATAACTCCATGGAAATCATTTCTGACAGGTTTGATGACCGATGTCTTAAACCCCAAAATTGTGATCTTTATTTTAGCTCTATTGAGTCAATATATTGAGCATGACTTAAAGGTTGAGCAATATATTTATTATGGGGCTATTTTATCATCCGTTCAGTTACTTTGGTTTGGATGTGTTGCGTTGTTCTTTTCATCGAAGGCTCTAAGGCAAAAACTTTATGCAGCTTCACACTGGATCGAAAGAGCATCTGGGATTGCTTTGATATTGCTCAGCACAAGTATTGTGCTGCAAAATTTAAATATTCTGTAAACACTTAACCAATCTTAGTTAAAGCCGTTTTGTAGTGTGAGGTGCCTATCTGAGCACCTCTTTTCATGCGTAGATTCCGAAGATATTGAAGAATTCATTAAGGAAGGCGGGTCTCTTCTGCGCCCTCAGCTTCGGCTCATCACGACGTGACCAAAAATCAAGCCGGCCTTTATTCCACATCCTTATCCCCTCAAAACCTTGAATGGTTGACCAAGCCCGCTTTCGGACCTTGAAACCGCTGGTAGCTTCGATAAGCTTTTTGATTGGAGCGTGGTCAGATTCAATCCCATTGTTGAGATGCTTTACTTGCCGATGTTCTACATCTTGCCGTAAGCGGCCTTCACGCTTGAGACGATCAATGACGTTCCCATAAGACGAATGTTTTTCAGTATTCAATGCGTTGGGATGAAAGGAGGTTTTATAGCGACGTAAGCAGCGTTTCAGAAATTGATAAATAAGCGGGAAGGCAAAGGCTTCCCGCACATCAAAAATTCGACTAAGAAGCGATCATTTTTGCGAAGAAATCATTATACTGAGGAGTTCTGCTTAGATTTGCAGGGTCATCACTGAAGTTAGGCCCTAAAACAATTCCCAAGTTATTCGCATCCATTTTATTCACATCACTGTAAGCTGCGACTTGTTTTCCAAGCATAATAGCATCTTGAGCGATTTTAGGCATTTTGTCTAATGCTGGCAAATCCAGCTTATCACGTCCCCGGCTCGCTACCATGGCATCAACCATCTTGCTAATACTTTCGGCATCTTCTTCTGACAAGTTATCTCTGATATTCTGTTTAAAAGTACTTCCAAGGGCGTGAGGTCCAGTACCTTCGAAACCTTCCGTTCTTGCAGATTTCTTCAGTTCATTGATTTCCCCAAAGCCTCCAGATAAACGAAGAAAACCCACTTCTTTTAGAATGTCCTCATTCCCGCTAACAAAGGCAAGGATTGCCTCATTTTGTGCCATGGCAGCCTTGGCTTTATCTTGGGGTAACATCGTTTCTTTTACAGAATCGACAGTCTTGGTATTATCTTGGGGTAACACCTTTTCTTTTACAGAATTCAGAATGCTAAAGAGACTGCTTAACGCATCATTGATTCTAGCAAGGACATTGGTAAAATAAGTCTGTGAAGGCATTCTACCTTTACCTACGTCTTCGGCCTTTAGTGGTGTTTCAGCCAGCCTCACTGAGCGTGTTTCTCCAGCCAACTTTAGCTCGTTTTCTTGTGTCACCTTACCGCTATTTGCTTCTGCAACCTGTGTCTTAACTTGATCGTTCACCTGAGGTGAAATTACAGGCTTGTTTACTGATAAACTCATGATCATATTTTTATCCTCTATTTCTATTTTTTAACCGCTAATTGTATGAAGCCCTCTCGGTGGTACCGAAAGTTGTTCGTCAGTTTCATTTTTATTGAGCTTCGCTTGAATCGCTTCGGTAGAAGAGACCATAGCTTCCAGTTGATCCAAAATAGTTTGCTCTGTTATTAATTGTATTGATTGTCTATTCCAAAGAATAAACTTCTCATTTTTTTGATCATATGAAAAAATGGGTTGAACTAATTGCTCAGAGAAGTGGTTTTCGTTTAGAGCATTTAGTTGTGTGTCAGAACTGACTTTTGATTCATTATCCAGCAAAGAGTAAATAATTAAGTGATCTTTTGGGAACTCTTTAAAATGGTATGTAAAGTTTCCGATCTCTAGAGAGATAATCTCTTTGTTTAAATCTTTAGCGTTGGCATTAAGACCGACTTTTTTTAATAATAATTGAAAACAGTTTGTTAAGTTACCCATTTTTTAAAACCAAATTTATTCTAAATACATAATTGATGGTGGTATTGTAGGTAGATTTTATTGGCTGGTTTATCACATTTAGATTTTTAATTTTTATATAAAAGGCGAAATGTAAAGCTGTACTGCTCATGGAGCTATGTTGGTTTCTGGAAGAGAAAGGGTTATGTCGCAAATATAGCTGGAGATGTAACAGACAGTCTTGTTGCAAAAATTGAAGATGTTTCTGAGGTGCCTATCTGATTACCTCATTTCATGCGTAAATTCCCAAGATATTGAAGAATTC
>NZ_BJXJ01000081.1 GCF_007990935.1 Vibrio sagamiensis NBRC 104589 | reverse complement strand
TGCCGAAAGCACGAAGTGAGATACTACGTGAAGGAAAACTCAATGTCGGTGGTAATGAATATAGAATTGATGCAGATACTCAACAGTTTATTTGCTCAGAGCCAACTAATAACACGATCGGTCGATTTTTTGATGGTGTTGGCAAGCTATATAGAGAGAGCAACTTAGACTCCGTAGCGAAGGCGATTACCAAATCGGTATTTGATAATGAATTAGGCCAAGCTCAATGTTCGCAAACTCGTTCTTCAGTTAAACATGACCAGGTGCTTTTTAAAGGTGCTGGTCTGAAAACGCCCAGCGATGTGTTGAATGCATTTGGTCAACTTGATACTCAAATTATTAAATCCAACAACGATGAGCTTAACCAACTGGCCGAGCGTGCGTTGTCAGAAGTGCTGTTAAGCTCTTTTACTCCTAAAAAGCCAAACAGTGATGTGAAACTTAATGTTTGTAGTTTTCATCCAAAATTACAAACATTAACACTGGATATAAATAAGCGTCTAGATTTATTTGTGGAAGGGCTAGAAAAAAATAGCGCTGATATATTTGTTGCTCCAGAGTATTACTGGAATGCCAGTAATAATAATCTAAATGCATTTTCAACAGAGAGTTTCACCAATATACGTGAAAAACTTACATCCATAAGTAGGCAATATCCTGATACATTGATTATCCCTGGCAGCTTTGTGATCATTGATGAAAAAAATGCTAAAAATATCAGTTTTGTAATAAAAAATGGCGAGTTAATTGCTGATTTACAGGATAATCAAATTTATCAAAAACTAGATTTAGACTACGAAAAGAAAAAATTTAACTTAGAAAGAGAGTGGCTGTCAGCTGGAAAAGGGGCTTTTGATTTTACTTATAATGGGTGGAATATTCGTCTTGAGATATGCAGCGATAATGGCGTCATCAAAAAAGGCGAGTGGGCGCCGGATTTGGGCATTGTGATTGCAGCTAATATCGGTGGAAAGTTTTGCAGTACACCAGTTGGTGGGTCAACCATATTTGTAGATGCTAATGGGACATCTGTAGAGAAAGTTAAAGAAAAAATTGAAAAAAAGCAGGATCCACTTTTTGATTTTCTACCTAAAACACTTCAAGACCGCTATCAAGGAAAGTTTGTCCCAGCCAGTGTATATAGACAAAATATCGAAGAAAACCTTTTAAAAGAGTTCAGACCTCAATGGTTTAAGTGATAGAGCTAAACGAGACGAATTGAACATTACTACTATACAAGGGGATATGAGAGACCTTGTGGTCTTTGCAGAGCATACATTTGATTTTATCATTTCTCCGATATCAAATCTGTACATTCCTTAACTTAAAGACCTTTGGAATGAATGTTACCGAGTTCTGAAAACGAACACCCAACCCCTCGATTTATTATTGAGGATTATTTGCCAACAATGATTGCAACTAAAGCTCTAGATGTCTTTTGCCCCATTCTGAGCCATGAGAGCTGAATTTTGAATAAAAAACTAATACATTTTCAGCTCCAACCAGAGTTTAGAAACTGATTGTAACTACCTCATTATTTAATGTAAGAATCCAGAACTTTCAGCACGATTTCCATATCAGCTTCACGTTGCTCTTTGTCTTCCTCAAGTACAACATGCTCAAGTAAGTGGCCTTTGATCACTTCTCGCATCAAGCCATTTACAGCGCCTCTAATAGCAGCGATCTGCTGCAACACATCTTGGCACTCATGTTCTTCTTCCAGCATTTTTTTCAGTCCATTCACCTGACCTTGTATTTTACTGACTCGGGTGTTGAGCTTCTTTTGCTCTCTTGTTGTATGTGACATGGCTTATCTTCTTTATGTTTTGGGCTGGGAGATTATAAACGATAATGTAGCACCTAATTTATACTGGGGGGTAGTATTTAATACTGTGGGGGAGTATAGTTTGAGTCAAATTTGAAATAGCAACAGAAAATAACAATGAATTTTGTCGCATTACTACAAGAGGGCAATGGATGGTTCTTTATTCCCAGTGCCATTTTACTTGGTGCTTTGCATGGCCTTGAGCCTGGACACTCGAAAACGATGATGGCAGCTTTCATTGTCGCGGTTAAAGGAACGGTCAAACAAGCCGTGATGCTAGGGTTGGCTGCCACACTTTCTCACACGGCTATTGTGTGGTTAATTGCTGTTGGCGGGATGTATATCAGTCAGAAGCTGACAGTTGAAGCAGCGGAACCATGGATGCAACTCATCTCTGGGGTCATTATCGTGACAACCGGCGTATGGATGTTTTGGCGAACATGGAGCGATGAGCGAGCTTGGAATAAAGCTCAGAATCATGCTTGTGACTGGACAACGCAAGTTGTGGATACAGGACATGGACATGTTTCACTTGCGATCACAGAGGAAGGTGAGCATCACCGTTTCCAGTTGCGATCACTCAAAAATAAGCCTTTAACAGCTGAATCTATCAAGGTTTCAGTAGCGAGTGATGATTATCAATCTGCTGATATCTATCACTTTATTGAGCGTGATGGATACTTAGAATCGACGTCATGTATTAAAGCCTCTAATGATCTTTATGTCACTTTGAGTATCGGACACCACGATCATACCCATGACTTTGATGTACATTTTCGTCCAGATTCTCATTTAGGAAGCGAAAATAAGGAATATCAAGATGCGCACGAACGCGCCCATGCTTTAGACATTCAAAAACGCTTTGAGAATCGAGATGTGACTAATGGGCAAATTCTGCTGTTTGGATTGACGGGCGGTTTGATTCCATGTCCTGCTGCAGTAACGGTTTTGCTTATCTGTTTACAGCTTAAAGCAATGACACTTGGTGCGACTTTGGTTGTGTCATTCAGTATTGGCTTAGCCTTGACTCTGGTTACTGTTGGTGTCGTGGCAGCAGTGGGGGTACAAAAAGCGGCATCTAAGTGGAGCGGTTTAAACGATGTTGCACGTCGAGCTCCTTACTTATCGGGCGTCTTGATCAGTGCTGTTGGCTTATACATGAGCATGCACGGATATACGTCATTGATGAGCTAAACTCTGTGTTAATAATTACTTTGCTTACAGTTTTATAAAGGTAACAACAAAACAGTGATGGTTACCTTGAAAACAAATGGTAATTACGCGGAAATGAAGCGAGCTCTGTATTTTAACCTCTAGATGGTATGTGTTTAGGGGCTAATTCTTTATTGAATCTGTCACGATATTAATGAGTTCTGAATTATGAAAGATGTAAAAGGTGTGTTCCGCAATCTCGAAAAAATGCTTGAACAAGCGAAGTGGTTTGACGATGGATGGGAGATTTACAACCGAGGCAATTACCTTCAGCTCTATAAGGAAAACTGGTTTAACCACAATCAGGGCGGGATCCATTTTGAAACCTTCATAGAAACTCCCCAAATTAAGCTAAAGAAATTCCCCGTTTGTATGCATGTAGAGGAAGACTGTCCAAATCAAGCTGAGTTTATTCGTCAACTAATAGAACTAGAAGAAAATCGTATCTCAAGCTGGAAGGGATATAAAATGCTCGATACGAGCTATGGTGTCTGTCAAAGGACTTTACCACTGAATTTTAAGAGCTTAGAACAGCGAATATTTGAAGAATTTAACCGACTAAAAACTTTGGAATCCAGTATCGAAAGAATACTGCTGACACTTTGAAATTGAATATCCTTAAAATCGATAGAAATAAACCATATGAAGAAGCAGAAGAGTCCTTGTATCGACCTATGTAATTTTTCAAGCACTAAAGGGTGGTGCTTGGGTTGCGGTAGAACTCGAGCAGAATGCAAGAAATGGAAAGCAATGAAACCTTACGACATAAACATACTTCAGAAGGAACTTAAGAAGAGACTACTAAAAATGAATGTCGAATAGAAAATATCGCAGACAAGGTTTTGTCCAAAAAGAAATCAGCTGAGACGGATCAGCATGCCCAAGTTTTCGGGCATGCTAAAATAGGTTCTGTCGCAAACTTCGAGCCTTTTAGTTAAGATTTGCTTAACTTCCACTCATAATACTGATTTTTAATGTTTAAAGGTTGCCACTTTCCCCCTACGAACAATTTTATGCAATCGCAGGATAATTGTACCTGTCGGATGGGAATGTCACGCCTTTAACTAGATTTGCGACAAAACCCTTCAAGAGTAATAAAAATCTTAACGTATGGGCAAAGAACGCTCGAGATTGGATCAAAGGGCGCTTTGGTGGCAACTTGAAGGTAAGGGATTTCAAATTTTAATAACAGAAGTAATATTATCGATATTAAAATATCGTCCGCCAGTACTTATCCATGACCCTTTTATATTGTCTACATATACAGTAAAAGTTCGACCACCCGAAGTAGTTATTTCGTAATAATTACCTTTTTCGATAGGCAAATAATCCGAAATGTGAGTCTGTTGATAGTGACTGACAACTTGCTCTTTATCAGAAGTGACTTGGATTTTATTTTCTGCTGCAACGCTCATGTTAGGTGACAGTACTGCTACTGATAATAGTAGTGGAATTGTAAATTTCATCTTTTATCCTTTTATATAGTTGTTAAAATTAGACATCCTAATTTGTAATTAATTAAAGACTATAAGATAAAAAATTGTCTAAATATTACTCATTGGACATTTAAAGTGTGAGGAATGTTCAATTGAGATGGGGTGAGGTTCCCGTCTCTTGGTTATGACGAGGGTGAACAGATGGATGTAGTGGTCAACGGCTTTGTTGACACGTTCATTAAATCATCAATTTTGATTTGAGCGTGCCTTACTTTATCTGGGCTTGTTGCAAAAGCCTCACAACCCGCCAGACTTTAACTATTATTTACCCCTGAACTTATCTTATGTTGTGTGCGGTGGTATGGCACTATCGCAATGAGCTATGCAAACCTCAGTGATATGCTGGCCGAACGTGGTGTATTTGTGAATCTCTCCACGATTTATCGTTGGTTTATTCACTATGGGCCTATCCTACATAAGAAGTTGCGCCGTTATCAATTCTCTCGCATCGCTCCTTCCTAGCAGCTTGACGAAACTTACGTCAGGGTGAAAGGCGAATGGCATTACCGCTATCGAGTCATCAATAAGCGTTTGGAAACGCTGGATTTCTTCTTCTCTCATAAACGTAATAAAGAAACGGCTTATCAATTTCTCAAACGCTGCTTAAGTCGCTACAAAGCCTTCTTTCATCCCAACGCATTGAATACTGAGAAACATTCGTCTTATGGTCACGCCATTGCTCGTCTCAAGCTTACGGCAAGATGTAGAACATAGACAAGTGAAATATCTCAACAATGGCATTGGATCTGACCACGCTCGCATCAACAAGCTTATCGAAGCCACCGGTGGCTTCAAGGTCTG
>NZ_BJXJ01000080.1 GCF_007990935.1 Vibrio sagamiensis NBRC 104589 | reverse complement strand
TGTATTTACGATGTTATTGTGGTCTACAACCAACGAGTCCCGGTTACCCGCAACCCCGCCATCTATTTAGAAACCCAGCCTTTGGACTGGGTTTTGTCCTTTAAAGCAAAGCGATTTTTCTTTTCAGGGTATGAGCCTAGATTGATCGTAACTTCTGAATTAGGCGTCCCCACAGTTCTGCAATTGACTCAAATAAAAGCCCTAGCAGACGATACTAGATGCGGAAAATAAAGCCTGTCTTAGATAGTTGGTTGGTTTACGATCTAGCCAAGCATTGGATTGACTCTAGTCGGAAGTACATTCAAAAAACCCAGCATGAAGCTGGGTTAGTGATGATTGGCTTACTAACTAGTTACAGGATACGCTTAAGTACGCCATCTGCTTTGATTCGAGTTATCTTGCGAACCAGCTTCTGAACCGCAGGTGGGTAATCTTCTAACTTTTCCAGTTGTTTATAAGTACAGATCAGTTGAGTATGCTCCAGAATATTAGAGACTTCATGCCCAAACTTTTCTTTCATTAACCTTTTCTCATCTTGAATAAGAAGACCATTCTCAAGATCTAATGCCCAAGCGCGAGGATTTAAGTTATTGCCAGTAAGTAACATATAGCGCTTATCAACCCAGATACCTTTAAGATGGAAGCTGTTATTCGCGTGTTTCCATAGGTGGATAGATAGCTTACGAGCCGCTATGCTTGCTTCATTTGCTTTGGCAAAACGTCGTAAGTTTAGCTCGTACAGATAAGGAAGGCCGCCAATGGTTTTAAACTCTTCTTCTGGTGAAATATAAAAGTCATTGGCTGTTTTATCACCGACAACAACGGTCACTTTGACACCGCGTCTTATCGCCCGCTTTATTTCACGATGGAGTGACTTTGGTAGATTAAAGTATGGAGTGCAGATAAAAATCTCTTCTTTTGCCGACGCTAAAAGTTGGACGATCTTTTGATTCAGAAGATTACGGCGTTTTCCTAGACCGACTAAAGGCGTGACTTTTACGTCTTGTGGCGCCGCTTCTTCAGCTGTGAATTGATATTTAGCACGGGCTAGGGAAGAACGCAGTTGACGAATATCTGCTTTGATATCTTTCGTTTCAGGCTTATCTTCACGGGCTAGGTCGTTTACTGCAGGGTGAGCAATCATTTCATCTTGAATAAACTTAACCATAGAGTCAGCCAAGGTTTTATGACTAATCACATGGTAACGATCAAAGCGGTAGCGGTCGTTGTATTGCAGGTAGACGTTATTCAGGCTTGCCCCGCTATAGATAACGGTATCATCGACAATAAAGCCTTTTAAGTGCAGTACGCCAAAGACTTCTTTTCCTCTTACAGGGATACCATAAACTGGAACTGGGTGTTTAAAGGTATTGGCAAACTTTTTATATAATGCAGCGTTACCTTCTGACGATTCTGCCCCGATTAATCCTCGTTGGGCTCGGTGCCAATCAACACATACATTGATATCCAAACCGGGATTTCTTTGCTTTGCTTCGTAGAGTGCAGTGAAAATCTCGCGGCCTGCGGCATCGTCTTCTAGATAGAGAGCGACTAGGTAAATTCGTGACGTTGCTTTACTGATGGCATCAAGCAGGCGAATTCTGAAAGACTCTGCAGAATGAAGTACCTCAAAATTATCTGGCTTTACCGCGAGACTTGGCAACGGTTCGAATGGATTCCTACTTACTATCATATCAGTGTGGGTACCTTGATTAAATGCAATATTGCGAACCTTATATTCTAACAAAGAACTGAATTGACTGGCTACAAAAGCTCGCAATTTACCGCATGTTCAGAGCTAAATTGCATCGGAATGAGATCTTTTCCACTCTCGACGTATCGTAAAAATGAGGTTCTTAAAGATTGTGGAAGTTCATCAGCCGTGATGTTTTTAAAACCATATTGAGAGTAATAACTTTTTAAATGACTGAAAGCGAAACAGTAGTCAGACTCTTTAAAAATATGCTGCTTGCAGTGAGCAAGGAGAGACTTCCCAACGCCAGTTCCTCGATAGTCAGGGATAACAAGCATTCCAGTAAGAAGACGAAAACAGTCGATATTTTTTAACCTAAGCAAGGCAACGATATTCCCTGCTTGTGTCGCCGTAAGGATCAATTCATCGCTTTTGGCTTTTCCTGCTGGGTAATACTGTTTATAGAGCTTTTTAATAAGAGGAAGCTTAAGAGGTGGTAATTCCTCTATGTGTAATGAGTCTGGCATTGTCGCTGCAGTGATAAGATAAGTAATGTAGAATGTTTACAGTTTAAGAGAATCTCACCTGGTGTTGCAAATCCATATGGAAATTAAAGAACACGCAAGCCTTAAGGCTTTTCACACGTTCGGTATCGAGCAAACTTGTGACTACCTTGCCGTGGTTGAATCCGTTGATGACGTAGTGCAGCTTTTTAAAAGCCCAAAGTTACAAATCTTACCCAAACTTTTTCTAGGCAAAGGCAGCAATGTTCTTTTTACCTGCCCTTATCAGGGAATCGTCATTGTTAATCGCCTAATGGGAAAAACGATGCAGGAAACAGAAACGCATTACTTATTGCATGTTGAAGGTGGTGAGGATTGGCCAAGTTTGGTTGAATGGTGTGTGGATAAAGGTATGGGTGGACTAGAAAACCTGGCCTTAATTCCTGGCTGTGTGGGGTCTGCTCCTATTCAGAACATCGGAGCTTATGGGCAGGAATTCCAAAATGTGTGCGATTATGTCGATATTTTGGATTTACAGACTTTTACAACTCAGCGTATGACAGCAGAGGAGTGTCATTTTGGGTACCGTGATTCTATCTTCAAACAAGCACTATTAGGCCAATGTTTTATCACAGGTGTTGGGCTTAAGTTGTCGAAAAAATGGCAGCCACTCAATCAATATGGCCCTTTACAAAGCATTCCAAAAGAGGTGTTAAGTCCAAGAACGATTTTTGAGCGTGTTTGTGAAATTCGAAAAGAAAAACTACCAGATCCAGATCGAGTTGGTAATGCAGGCAGCTTTTTCAAAAACCCGGTGATCGATAAAGATCATTACGATCAACTTAAAACGCAGTATGCCGATATCGTGGCTTATCCTAGCGATGCTGGGATGAAAGTTGCGGCAGGATGGTTGATTGATCAATGTGGTTTAAAAGGGGCCTCTGTGAATGGTGCTCAAGTGCATCCGCAGCAGGCTTTGGTTTTAACCAACGCGGATAATTGCAGCGCAGAAGATATTATTGATTTAGCTTCTCTGGTGAAAAGAGCAGTGTGGAGCAAATACCAGATAGTACTAGAACATGAAGTCCGTTTTATGGGCAGTACAGCAGAAACAAATTTAGCAGAGATCGAGGCAGTTTGATGAAGAAAGAGCATTCAGTGAAACTACATATATTGAAAACACTGAGTGATGGCGGGTTTCACTCCGGTGAATGCTTGGGGCAGGCTCTGGGGATCTCGCGAGCGGCAATTGCAAAACACGTTAAAACACTTAACGACTGGGGAATGGATATTTATCGGGTTCAAGGTCGTGGTTATCAACTTGCGTCCCCCTTACAATTACTCGATGAAAAGAAGATTCAAGCCAGCACAGCTACCCAATGTGAACTCATTTCAGTCATTGATTCAACCAATCAATATTTGCTCGATAATGTGGACAAATCGGAAAAAGGTCGCGTTTGTCTTGCTGAGTATCAAACTCAGGGGCGAGGGCGTCGAGGCCGACACTGGGTTTCACCTTTTGGTACCAATTTATACTTATCCATGTATTGGCGCTTAGATGCAGGTATGGCAGCTGCGATGGGATTAAGCCTAGCAATAGGCGTCGCAGCCGTTGAAGCGATTGAAAGTATCGGTATCCAAGGTGTCAAGTTAAAGTGGCCAAATGATATTTATTATCAAGATAAGAAACTGGCTGGAATTTTAGTTGAGCTCTCAGGACAAACGGGTGGTGCCGCACATGTCGTTATTGGTATGGGATTGAATATTGGTATGCCAGATCAACAACCCGATATTGACCAACCATGGATGATGTTGAATCAAATTAATAATGGTGCTGTGGTAGACCGCACTCAACTGGCCATCAATTTGATCGAAAAGTGGCAGCGTGCACTTGTGGAATATGAGTTAACTGGATTAACAGGGTTTGTTGAACGTTGGAATCGATTGGATAACTTTTTAGGTCGCTCGGTTAAATTACTTATTGGGCCAAGAGAAGTACACGGCATTGTCAAAGGGATCGATCACCAAGGAGGTATTGTGATTGAAACTGAAAATGGTTTAGAGACCTATATTGGAGGAGAGATCTCTCTGAGAAAAAATAGCCACTAAAGACAGTGGCTACTTCCTTAAGAATACTCTATCGACTAGATGGTTCGAGCCTTTATGAAGGATCAAGTGGGCTCGTTCTCGAGTGGGTAAAATATTTTGTTTTAAATTTAGTTCATTAATACTACACCAAATCTCCTTTGCTTTTTTCTTCGCATCTTCTGTAGAAAGTTGAGTGTAGTGGCTGAAATAAGAACCAGGTTTAGTAAAGGCACCTTGCCGAAACTTTAAAAATCGATCGATATACCATTGCTTTATTGTGTCGACTTCAGCGTCGACATAAATTGAGAAATCAAGAAAATCTGAGACGAAAACGCTATGTGGTTCGTGTGGATAGTCCATGCCACTTTGTAAAACGTTCAAACCTTCGATAATTAGTACATCTGGCTTATCAACCAATTTAAATTGATCGGTAATATCATAAGTTATATGTGAGTAAATGGGGGCTGCCAGATTAGGTTTTCCCGCTTTGACATCAGAAACAAATTCGACCAGGCGCTTGATATCATATGATTCAGGAAACCCTTTACGATGCATGATATTTTTTTCTTCAAGTATCTTTTTAGGATATAAAAATCCATCGGTTGTAACTAAAGCTACTTTAGGATGATTCTCCCAGCGAGATAGGAGGGCGGTAAGTAGTCGGGCTGTGGTACTTTTACCTACAGCGACGCTCCCAGCGATACCAATTACAAAAGGAGGGGCATGCTCTTCGGTATTGAGAAACTGCTGGAGAACAAAATTTCGACTCTGGCGAGCTTGCACATATAAATTCAACAAGCGGGATAAAGGAAGATAGATTTCGACCGCTTCTTGTATGGTGATATTTTCATTAATACCCTGAAGTGCAATGAGATCTTCTTTTGAGAGTGTCATCGGAACAGAATTACGCAGTTCTGCCCATTCGTTACGGTCAAATGACAAAAATGGACTCATGGGTCTATTCTATCCTTCGTTTTATAGAGAGCAAGAACATACAACAAGCTGTGCTTAAAGCAAATGACAAAGATCGAAACTTTGCTTTAAAAAGCGAGGCTTGTATGATTTTCAATCAAACGCATCTGAAAATTAAAAAAATACGTTTTTTTTTGTAATTACTATTGCAACCTAGAAAATCATTCAATAGAATGCGCAGCACTTA
>NZ_BJXJ01000079.1 GCF_007990935.1 Vibrio sagamiensis NBRC 104589 | reverse complement strand
GCAAACGGCACGCCTGAGGATGAAGATGGTGTGGGCTTTGTTACCACGTTCGAACTTGGTCAATCAACGACCATCACGATTGAAGCATCCGGCTGAAGTTGTCAATTTTATCGAACCGAGAATGAGCGTAAAGAAGCAGAAAACTTTACCTTCGAAATTCATATTGAAACCATTTCTGGTGCCGATACCTGCGGTCTCATGGCCATACCATATGACCCCTTCATCCTCGCTAATACTGATTCTTACCACAACAATATAGTCCCACCTGCTGCTGGTAAGCGTTGGGAAGTATGTTTACCCGACCAAAGTTCAACTGAAAAGTTCGACACAGGACTCTTTACGTTACAATACGATGACAGTCATCAAGCACTAGGTAAGTACTTTAAAACAGAACTCAATCATCCTTGGGCATTGTTCATTACTTCTGAGTGGTAATGGCCAATTGAGAGGACGGACATCTTAAGTGCTTATCGAGACTTCCAAGATTACGCAGAGTCGTCCGGGGTATCTAATCTGGATTGGCATCAAAACCCAGTCTCTGATACCAGCAAGACTTATCAAATATAAGGAGTAACGTAATGGAAATTATATTTATTTTTCCGATCACACACCTAATGTTATTCGGCTGTGGGGGTGAAGACCAAAACCGAGGTTTAGCGCCTTCGTGTCTTAATATCAGTCAAGTTGAGATTCACTTTGATTATTTAGTGATTGCAGATGGGGACGATTATAACCCGGTGAAATCTCAATCTTTGATTGTAGATATCATCCGTATGAGTGCAGAGCGTGCACATGCTTCTGTGTATACCAAGTTTAAAGAAGCCAGCCAAGGTCATTATAAATCCGACTATAAAAGTCAAATTATTTCAAGAACACTAGAATCTAGTGCCACTGAACTCGATTTTTCAATCGCAGACTTGCAGCAGGAATTCCTTGCATAAGTTTGGTTCTCTAACCGCCATAGCAATACTACTTTACGCCTAAACAGGCTGCATGGGTGATGAATTAGTGCTTAATGCAAAAGAATAAATCGCTATTCAATTAAACCCAAGGCGAGGTTTCTTCGCCTTTTTTATGTATCATCGTTTAATTTAACAAGATTCTACTCTTCCAACACTAAGTAGAAAAAATGTGTGAGTTCTTGGGGCTCTTAGCTTGGGAATTTATCATAGAGCATTGGCTAGATAACTATATGACTGATAGTTGTTCATTTTTGCGGTTAACATTAACGACATATTTTCGAGTTAGAACTATAAAACTACTTTCATTAACATGGAGTCAGTTAAAAATAGCTAAGTGTTTCTTCTTTTAGCTAGCTGAAAGATGTTAAGGGAATGAACATGCGAGTATTTAAAAAATCCGGTAATATCGTTTTTAATGTTAAAAAAATAGTATAAGCGTCCATATAATTTGTATTGTTGTGTTTTTATACAAGCGTATATTGTAGAGCTAGAATACACGATATGAATCGGAAAACTGTCCGTATTTTTCCGTTAACTCATTACAAGCTTGAAGTGCATCTGCATTTTTCTTTAGCCATTCTACTTCCAACTGCAATTTAACCTCTTTCTCCAAAGTTTTCTCCATTGTCGCTGATAAGTTGATACCTAGACGTTTAGCTTCAGCGAGCAATTCACAGTTTAAGCTTAGGTCGGTTGATTTTTTAGGTGTATTTTTTTTGTATGATTTTCTCATGAAGTAACCTTATACACACAAAGAATGTGTAGTTAAGTATAATTTAAAGCAATACATATAACAAATAGGGATAAGATACCGAATAAACAATATTATAGTTTTAAGTGCTATAAACTGTTCAACAAAAATTAGAATGAGGGCATTGTATGAAGTCTATGACTATACATATTGTTTTGGAAGGAGTTTAGTATACAGAGATGAATTTTTATAAGGTATGGGCTAGGCACTGCGCCAAATAACGTCGATTGTGTGATTATTCAGGCTGAATAATGACAAATTCTGATTGTGATAAAATTAAGGCAAGACAAAAATTAAGAATTGCTTTGATAGTAATAAAGAATCAGGTCTTAGTTTTTACCAAGTCTTGATTTCATTATATTGTTGCTGACGATATCAACTAAATTTCAATTAAAAAGCAAGCTACTGCTTGCTTTTTAAGTAAAAATAGAGATACCAATTAGCTATTTGCTAAAACATCTGCAATAGCTTTATCTAACTTATCTTGGATATCTTTCGATAATCTACCAAATTCGTAGGAAAAATTGCGACCTTTTACACGCTTACGAGCAAACATACCTTTACTATCAAATTGGGCAAGAGGAATAACCTCTATTTGATCTGCTTTTGGTTTGGCTTGAGTATATTTTAACTCTTTTTTGATTAATTCTATAATTGCGTCTTTTTTTTCTTCAAGCGAATATTCAGCCTGAATATTGACAATTCTACTTTCAATCTTGTGAACAAATTTTGCAACTTGATACTTATCATCGCAGCTTTTCATTACCTTATCAAGCAAAGTGTAGTCAGGGTGTGCAAGTGCATTAACAACAGGGAATAATTTGACCAATCCTTCATCAATATTCGCTGCTTTTATCGCTTTACTGACACCTGCTTGACTAAGTCCAACATGTTTAGCGATCTCTGCTTGTGTTAAATCTGGATTCGCTGATTTGATAACAAGACATTGATAGCCAATTTCACGAAGGTTATGTTCTTTAGCCGTTTGTAGCTGCTTGGCGAGTGCTTTCGCATCACTAATAGAAATATCGTTTTGAGTGACAAGAATCCGGAAAGTTTTAACTCTTCCTTCTTGTAATAAAAACCAAGCTCTGCGACGAGAACCATCGAGAATATCAATTTTTCCATCAATTTCACGCCCTACAGCAGGGTAAAACTGCTGAAATTCGAGAGAGTTGAGATCTTCAAGGGATTCTTTATTTAGAAGTGATTGATCGCGTCCATTGACATCAAAGGTAACAAATGTGTCATCACGTATTTGTTTATATGATAATGTCACCTCATTAAATACAGCGGTATTACCGGATGCCAATTGCCAAACCATACTTTGACCTACAGAATCAATACCAAATTGAGTTTTTAGAAATTCGGCAGTATTGGTTCCCGCTTTTTCCATTTCTGCTGTTAATTGCTGGGTTAAACTGGTCAGGTTTGCTACTGCTGCTGATTGCTGAGCTTGTAGAGACCCCGGTGCGTTACCAAGAGGGCTGCCGCCACGTTTCTTCGCCATTATGCTTGCTCCTGTTCACGCCATACATTAAGAATGTCGCGTTGAATTTGACTAGTTACTTCATATCCATTTTGTTGTGCAGTTTGAAATGTCGACTTACTTTTTGGATACTCACTTTTTGACATATCAAAAACAGTCGAGAGTAGGGAAGAGGCTTGACGTATCGCTTCACTGTGTTTGAATTCTTTTGAGTATAAGTAAGGACCAAAGTGTTCGTAAAGACTGTTCATTAATTCTGTTGTTGTTGAGCTGTCACGATGATTAGTAAGGAGTATTTTCATAAAGTCATATCCACGATGATTGGCATTAGCTAACAGAGCCCATACCTGAGGGATATAACTAAAATATGAACACGTTGCATCAATATCATTTTCTGTAATAGAAAGAGGAAAAACAACACTAGTTGCGGCGAAGTAGGCGTTGTAGGTTGCATAACCTAATGAAGGAGGAGTATCTATAATAATAATATCAAACTCATCTTTCACAGCTTCGATTATCTCGGCCAGGATAGAATAAGGAGAGGATAGAGTATTATTAAAAACCTTCTCATGGAACCAGCCTTCTATAGCGCGATCACTTTGTGCTGCGGGTAAAATTCGCAAATTTGGAATGGTCGTGGTTAAGAAGGCTTCAGATGCTGCTTGCTCAAAAGTTTCATCTTCATCCAAGTCAAAGTTACGCATGATTAGATCTCCAACAGATAAATTTCCTTCTTGGTCGGATTCTGGTGCGTAGTACATGGATAACGTCGCTTGGCCATCCATATCAATTAGGCCAATACGATATTCTTGGTGAAACTCAGTTGCCAAACCAGAAGCAACCGTTGCCGCTGAAACGGTTTTGCCAACACCTCCTTTTTGATTTTGAATTACAATGACTTGAGTTGATTGTTTCCCATTACGCTCAAATTTTTGTTCTTTACGTAGTGACTCTGGTAATAAACTTCTAACACGATACATTTCTTCAATATCGATCGACCACTGTGAATCTTCGTGGCGACGTGGATCAATATCAGCAGCAGTTACATATTTATCAAGTGTTTTAGCATCAATACCGAGGTAAGCAGATGCTTCTGCGCGAGTGAAGTTCCTCAATTCTTTTCGATGGTTTGCAAGTAAACGTTGATTACGACGCTTAATGTAAACATCAGCCCCTTGCTTTAAAGATTGAAAATTTGACGTAGTCTGTAGAGTATCCATTACTGCCTCCGAATGGTTTATATAAACAGTATATACCTTAATTTTTAAAGTGTGTATCAAAAATTGAGGTATTTGTTTTTTACGAGTTTAAGCAAAAAGATCTAATAAATAAGCATTAATGAGGTGAAAGTCAGAGAGAAGGGCAGGGCAGATATGGCAATATACTTTTAAAAGTGTTGAGCATTTTACTTTTGTGATAAAGGGAAGACATTCGCTACAGTACAAAATGGTTCATATTGAGTGAAACTATCGTTAAACCTAAAAATTTACAGGAATTTTTTAGATATGAAATTAGTAACTAAGGATCTGACTCAAACGAAAGTTTGGCTGTCGAGTCTCGAGCGTAAGGCTGTAATGAAAGTTATCGAATCTAGTTTCTCAAATGTTGTACCAGAGGTTTACTTTGCGAAATATTTTGAGCAGGACGATGCCTTTAAACGCAAACTAAGGCTTTATTTAGATAATGATAAAGTTGTTGGATTTTGCTTAATTACTTTTAGTAGTGGAAAAAGTAATAAAGATTTAAAAGTAGTCATGATAAAAGCTTGTGCTGCTTTTATTCCTCAATATCGGCGAGGAGGGAACACATTTACATACTCTTTATATGAAAGTTTTAAATATTGGCTATCTGCGCCATGGAAGAAAATTTATTATGCCGATACAATGTTGAGTCCAGCGATGTATCGTGCAATAGCAAAGAATGTAGGAGTTATTTGGCCACACCCAAACCACTCAACCACAAATGCACTCTTTGAGCTATTTAATGCTAAAGGTGAGTTTAACCGTGAAGAGTCATTGCGTTGTTTAATGTATGTAGGGCGCGTGAGTAAATACTCAGATAAAGAGTTGGCATCATTCGAAAAAAGTAAAAAACTGGAAATTGAATACTATTGTAAATTGAATCCAGATTTCAATAAAGGAATGGCTCTATTTGTCATTATACCAGTACATTTTAAGCAACTTTTACAAACTGCCTACAAAATGTATTTTCGATCTAAATAACTGGAATTGCATTGTAAGTTGCTGTTATGTTCAGGGTTGTCTGCCTTTACTAAGTTTTATTTTTATCGATAACAGTGGTGAATTTCAAGTTTACTCGGGTAATGTAAATGTTTTAACAAAAGATGAACCTTGTG
>NZ_BJXJ01000078.1 GCF_007990935.1 Vibrio sagamiensis NBRC 104589 | reverse complement strand
GATACCACAGATGAAGCAGAGACTACGGGTGGCACAACGACCCCAGGCACTGATGAAAGTACTATTGATGACAGGGAAAGCTATAAATACCGTGTCATCGTTTCTTCTCCATCTCGTAGCGCGAAGGTATATGCTGATAGAAATGGCAATAAAAGAGTAGAAGAGGATGAGTATATCGGTAATACCGATAGAAATGGAGAAGTTCTAATTACAAAATCGGACAGTGATTACGACATCATAGCTCGTTTTGAAGGCAAAGAAATGATATCTGTTCAAGGTGAGCGAATCATTAGTCCATTTACAACATTAGCCAAGCTACAAAACTATAACCTCGATGAATTATCAAGTCAATTTGAGACCCCTGGTGGTTATTTGGATATATCAAATGATTATACTACTAAGGGATACTTCTCAAATATGCCTTCTGCTCTAGCGAGCACTTTATTTTCAGATTTTAAAAATAGGTTGGTAGAAACATCTGAAAATATTAAGAATATACAAAAGTCTGCCAAAGACACGTTGGATTTTCTTTATGATGAAGTCGACCATAACATAATAGTTTATACTAGTGATCTAATAACTCTTAGTCCTGATCTATTATTTCCAGAAGGTAAATTGACTGGGGACTGGCAGTTACCTTGCAAACTCATCGCTAAAGATTATTACATAACAGTAGATTTTTCTGCTGACAAATATTATTTTGATAGTGAACTAGCCGCTTACTCTGATCCGGATTGTGATATGTCATCTAAAAAGAGTTCTGCGACTATATCAGGGAAATATACCTATTTTGGTAAAGAAATAAATGATGGAATAAGGTATTATAAACATGCTCTCAAACATTCTACAGTAGATGCAACAGATCGACGTGATATTGTGTATCTTATTCTGTATACGAATAAGTTATCAAATGTACACAAGTTAAGGGACGGCTCTGAACTTGTACCAATTGAGTATGGAAGGTTATCTCGACGTGAATCATTTAAAGCTAAATAGATAGTCTTATTCCTCCAAATGATAATATTGATTGAAGCAGCGTGAAGACGCTGCTTTTTTGATCCGTCTCCCCTACCTCGCCTACAACTTACATTCCTTTTTTGAATACATGGTGTCATGGAGCGTCTATGTTTCTTAGCTTTCTTCTTCTCTTATTTAATCTCTTGATTATTTATAAGCTCAGTCAGCCTCAAGCTCTGCATCGCTCGATGCGGATGCAGAAAACTCTTTGTACTCTGGTGCTTGGCACCGTCTTATCACTCTTGTTTGTTTGGCTTGATTTAGAGCACAACCTTGTCGTTTGGATTTGGCTGACAATGTACCTTGTCCTTTATTGGTGCTGCATCTTTCGGGTACGAGCCAGCAATGACGCTCTTTTGGTGGTCGTGCCGGGTTGGGGTCACACGGTAGCGGTTCACTTGGCCAACCCTGCGCAAGCTTTTAACAAACCCACATACCAAGAGCTTCCTGGACTTTTATCTTATCTGGCCGAACTGGGCGTGAGAACGGTGACGCTGACATCCCCGATGTTTCTGAAAGAAGGTCGTTGTCGGTCATTTAAGCGTTTGGAGAAGCAGCTTCAACATCAAGTGTTGCATTTCGAGTCCCGCCCTGTTGCTTGGTGGCGTCAGCCAATGGCCACCGCTTCATTATTTTATGAAAAGAGAGTGAAGTGTTCTGACGTACTCAAAGCAACACCGGTGACGGGCTGGCAACGCATCACATTGACGTTATTGGAACCTAACTAGGAGAGCCCAATGAAATTCATTACACTGAGCCTATTGCTTCTCGCCTGTTACAGCCAGGCGGCGGTGACTCAAGGCGACCGGCAATATTCAGGATGGACATCGAGTTATCACAGGGCAGCCCCTCTAATAGGCTGCCCTTCTTTTTGTGACAGCATCACGCGTTACAGCACTCTTTACCAGGTTCCTAAGCACTTGGTTATTTCCGTCATTCGTCATGAAAGTAACTTTAACCCCAGGGCCGTCAGTCCTAAAGGTGCAAAAGGGTTAATGCAATTGATGGACATGAACAGCAAAGCTGCTCGTATTGACCCATTTAACCCTGATGAGAACATTCGTGCCGGCACACAAATGTTAGCCAGGCTGATGAAAAAGTACGGCAACGTAAAACTTGCTTTGGCGGCCTACAATGCCGGAGAAGGCAACGTGGATAAATATCAGGGCGTGCCGCCTTTTAAAGAAACTCAGCGCTACGTGGTGAATGTCATGCAAAGCGCCAACCTACTCTAACTCCCCTCTTTCGTTTCAATCTCAAACAACAGGTACATACCATGACACGATTCACTCGGTCGATGGGTGCATGGTCACTCACGGCTCTTTTTGCGTTTCCGATGGTTTTTCCTTTTTCAGCGTCTGCCGCTTCATCTGATGATTGTGGCATTTGGTTGTGTTTACCCACTGGTTTTAAAAGTGGCTGCTCGGGGCCGAAGAAAGCATTTTTAAAGCGCATTAAGCGCTTTAAACCGCCCCTGCCAAGCTTTACCTCGTGCTTATTAAAAGGCGTCGCCCCTAGTGCGCAGTCAGATACTTTTACTGCAGACTATGGCTATGCCGCTTACATTCCTCCAAAGCGTTACTGCATCAAAACACGACTTGGTTTTCAAGGAGAGTCGGCTTGTCTTGAGTGGGGTGTTCATCCTGAAAAGTACCTTAAAAAGCGTCGCTGCAGGAAACCTTGGCGAGATAGCAATTACACCTTACCAAAGGGATGCCGTGGCACGGTTCGATACACGGAAGTGTATCGAAATGGGATGCTTTTCGGTCAACCGCATTATTACTAGGAGGGCCTATGAAAGGCACTTATTCCACGCTTTTTGGTGAAGTACCAGAAGCAAAAACCTATGAATGGAAGTGGGTTGAAGAGAACTTTGCCCCACTGAGGCCGCTGTATACCTTATCGGGTGTGAGTGAAATCTTTGTCGACCGTTTTGATAATGTGTCGATAGAGCGCGATGGGAAAATAGAAAAAACCGACGTACGCTTTGCTTCAGAAACGGACTTTTATAACCTCATTAAACAGGTGGCCACGGCCCTGAATCAAACCTTAGACAGCGACCATCCCCTCTTGGATGCGCGTTTTCCTGACTGCAGTCGTTTGTGTTGTACCTTGCCAGAAATTACACCTCAAGGGGCCACACTGACACTACGAATTGCGCCCAAAACGCACATCCACGCATCTCAATTGGTGGAGTTGGGTGCATTAAGCCAAGCCATGCTGGATTACTTAATCGACGCAATTCAATTGGGTAAGAATGTGATTGTCTCAGGCAATACAGGCAGCGGAAAAACCACGTTGTTGCGGGCCCTCGCCCGCTACATTCCAGAAGGTGAACGTATCGTCACGTGTGAAGATACGCAGGAGCTTTACTTATCTTGGCTGCCCTTTCTTGTGTCAATGGAAGCCCCTAATCGTACTGACTCCTCCATTGAAATGAAAAACTTGATTGAGGCCGCTTTGCGAATGAGGCCGGACCGAATTTGGGTGGGTGAAATCCGTAAAGCCAGTGCGGCGGATGCGTTTTTGCAGGCTATCAATACTGGCCATTGTGGTTGCGTGACCACCCTTCATGCCAACAGCGCGAAAGACGCGTTATCGCGTCTTCAATATCTCATTGCCTCACAAGGTTTGATTTCGTTTGACCTGGCCCATGAACAAATCATCGGTAACGTGGACGTGTTTGTGCACGTTTCTAGACACCCCAGTTATGGCAGAAAAGTGACCGAGATAGTCTCGGTTAACGACGGTCAGCTGACGCCTCAATTTGTATTTTCCCGCTCTGACTTAACTCACATGAACGTAGGAGACTGACCATGACAGACGCGACATTTGTTTTAGATGAACAAGAAGAAAAATCATTCATTGATTTTGAACAGGCACAACATGAACAACATCAGCCGCAGACAGAAACGGTGACCGTCCCAGGTTATGACTTTTTGCGGCGCTGCCATTTGCCACCCTACTTTCGTGCTCGTATTCGAGAAATGCGTGTGGGTGATACCTTTTTTATGGGCTCGATTCGACACGATTATGAGCTAGAGCATGGAGGCTATGAGGGTGTGGCGGAGGTGTACGTTCGCAAAGAGCGGGGCCGCTATAAACTGTATGCGACTTGGACATTGTTAACCAAACCGACCCGAGCCCACAGTTTTGTCAACGTGGCGTTTAAACTAAAAAAAGGAGGCGATTTTATTTTTGAAGCGGTGAATGCAGAGCAGCAGTTAAGGCAAATTTGTCTTGTCAGTCGTTACATACAGCGCCTTGTGAATAATGTGATTTCTGAGGAAGAGAAAGCGTGGTTCTATCGGAGGAATGTACAACCATTTTTTGTTGGGGTAAACATCGATAAAGAGCGAACTCTTACTCGTCCTAATCTCATTCATGATGAAGAAGGTAATCTAAAAAGAGTGTTTTACGTACTGCCTGAAAGCATGATGCCTAAGCCAATGATGGAGTGCATTGTCGACGTTGGTATTGCGTTGGGCCATATCAACTTTGATTAAAGGTCCATGAAAGATTCCACATCTCTAAACACGCCCATTGACCCGTTAATTTTTATTTTCTCGCCCTGATTATACTCACATTAACTTAGGAGACTGACCATGTCAGACGTAGCTTTTGTCTTAGATGAACAAGAAGAAATAACCTTGCTTGATATTGAACCGGTACAAAGTAATCAACAGAAAGAAACCATGACGGTGCCAGCTTACGAATTTTTACAGCGCTGTCATTTACCGCTTTACTTTCGTGCTCGAATTCGAGAATTGCGTCTGGGCGACACATTTTTTATGGGCTCCATTCGCAAGAAGTATGATGCTGAAGACATCGAGAGTGATGGAATAGTGTTGGAAGGTTTCTCAGAAGTGTATGTTCGTAAAGAACGTGGGGGTTACAAACTCTTTGCTACTTGGGCAATGATAGAGAGCAGTTCTACACCTTATTCGGCTTTCAGTGTGGAGTTCAAGCTAGAGCGAGGAAATTTCATTTTTAAAGGCCGTCAATTAGAAGCACAACTTAAAGGTATTTGCTTAGTGAGTCGATTGATACAACGCCTTATTAAAGGTGCAGATAATGTAAAGTTAGAAGATTTTACCCACCTGAATACAGACCCTTTTTTTATGGGAGTGAGGGTGGATAAAAATAGAGTGTTTTTTTTTGATGATGGCATTTACAAAAAATCTGCTCGTTTATTGCCTGAAGAGATGATGCCAATAACGTTAGCTGAGCACACCGTAAATATTTTTCGAATAATGGGAATGATAGGGTTTTATGAATGAAAGATGTTATCAAAACATTAAGCAGTGAACGCTTGGCCAAGACCCTTCTAAAAGCGGCCAGTTCACAACAGCTATCACGCATTATTGACGTGATAACCACATTAAAAACTCACAAAGAACAAGAGGAGCACGCTCAGAAAGAGCGTGATCGGATTGAACAAGAAGAGCTGGAAGCGGTCCGCTTACAGATATTGGAAAAGGGGATCGACTTCGACAAGTTAGCCCAGTTAATGCAGCCCAAAAAGCGCGTGACAAAGAAACGCTCCTCTTCAGTGTGATGCATTTTTATTGTTCATTATGTCTCACCGCGCGCCCTTCTCACTCGTCCACATATCCACATGAGGAAGACTGGAAACCCCCAGGGAAAATTTCCAGCCGATTGTGGGTATGTGAACGAGTGAATGAACCGTAAGGTTCACATTTGGGTATGCAGCTTATCGTCTAACTC
>NZ_BJXJ01000077.1 GCF_007990935.1 Vibrio sagamiensis NBRC 104589 | reverse complement strand
TTCAATTGATAATCAATAGGTTAGTGAGATATATTTAACATTAAATTTCAAGAGGGGCATTTTTCGTGTTTTATGCCCCTTCGGCACATTTCTGGACAATTATTAGTTTCGGAAAATAGAATATTAGCAATTAATGAATAACTAAAAGTATGGCAAATAGCTCAACCTTCCCCAGAAAGTCACTGGTTGAACAATGCAATCTTACCTCTTGCTGTTAGCATGCCATGGCTTGCGTGGGGATTAGTCGACCGATCTAGCCGAGAGGCATTTGACAATAAGGATAATGGCAAAGGTAATCAGAGGGGAAGAGACGGTAGAAAAAATAGCTAACTGATTGATAAGGTTGCTATCGTAAGCTTATGTTAGTGTTGTTCGCCTTGAGAAAAGTCCCAATGCGACATGCTCTTCAAACTGAGTTGCACAATCTACTTAATAAAGTGGCTTAGGGCTTGTTCAACATTCGAGGATTGGTGTTGGCTAATATACACTTCAATCCCTATTGTATGTGCGCAGCTCAAAATGAATACCTGAGCTCTCAAACTCTATGCTCCCAAAGCTACCAACAACCTTGAAATATGATCGGCTCTTTTCGAAATATTTTATATTTCCATAGTCTTTTGAGTCATCAGGATCTAGGGCTGGCTGTATATCACTTTGATTCAAAAGCCCAGTAATACTCGAAACATTGTCAAACAGAAGAGAGCCCAAACGATAGCAAGTATACTCACCTGCCTTTGGAGTTTTATAGTATTCAGACTCAGGCCAGATGCTGAACTCTAGTTCAATTTCCAAAGTTTGATTGCAGTAGTTCCAACCCAAAACAAATGAATCTTGAAGTTCTACGCCTACGAGAAAATCCATATTTCTCTCCAAATACATAATGCCGCCAGCACGCGTGCCAGAAAGTGGCGGCCAGTATTTTTAGGCCGTCGTTTTGTGGCATCGCTGTGACTGGCCTTGTTAGCACTTTCGTCGCTCATTTTCTTTGTTTAAATCTCTAATACCTGGAGCATTTTTTAGCAAACTTTTTTGAAGCTCATCAGGCATACCAATAAAAAGTGTCGCACTGCTATCCCAGCATACTATTTCAAATAGTGAATTTTCTAGCTGTTTTTTGGGAATGCCGGACCAAAAATCAGAGTTACCATCAGCATACGGTTTTTCGCTAGTAAATGGTGAAGTACCTTTTGGGTACGCAGATATAACAGACCAAACAAATTGGTAATTGTATTCACATAGCCTTCTGGCTAATTCTTCACCTTCCACCCAAGAGGGATCATCCAGCTCATCCCAACCCCCATCAACATCCGAGAAATGCCAATCGTAATCTTTAGCTTCTATTTCCAGCCAAGAAAAAACATCAATAAGACTGGTAAACCAAGGTATGTTTCGATTATTTTTCTGTATGTAGTTCATCATCATTGATTGCTGCCGCTTGTTATGCACTGCTACTTTAAAATTAAAATAACTCAACACTTCGAGCCCAGAAAGTAATTGAACCTGTAGTGGCCTCGAAATCGCCAACATAAACAGTTAGACCATCCAAACCATGCGAAGACACATCTTCAAAGAACATTCCCCCGGTGGCTTGTGGGAAACCTTCTTCAATCTTTAGCTCTTGTGGACCAGTAAATCTTAACTTCTTTACAAGTCCATCTCTCTCTAGATGGAGCTCAATAGTTGAATCTCTATGTTCATAAACATTTACATCATACGAGAAATAAACAATTTCATAAGTAAACGGGGCATTCAATACTTTATGATCAATACGATCCATATTTCAATTCTCTCGCTTAACATTTTATTCGTGCGCATGCGCGTTTATGTCGTTAGACCAGTGAAAACGCGCACACTTAACTATATGTAAATTAATAAATTACCAGCTTTGTACCAAATATACTATCTGGATAAACGCGCAAAACTTTTCTCTATATTTGTTTCGATATTTGGAAATTCTAAATATTACTGTGAAAATATACAGAAATTATGTTCAGTGATGACGAATTTTAGATCACTTATTCTAAATAAGGTTTTGGACAAAAGTGTGTTATGGCTTAGGTCAAAACACACTTCATTATATTAGTGAACCTAATGCATTTCATTACTCAATATCATTTTGACCATGAGCAACATACCCCACAGAGTAAACTTCACCGCTACTACCATTAATACCTTCTGAGCTACTCAACCACGTTAAACCGAGCGTTTCCCACGAGGTATAATTTAAGCCTTTTACATCTGTATGTTGACTAACTTTATTATGAATATATGCAAGAGAATGGTGCGAACCAGGAACCGTTGGCTCGTCGTCAACGAACCAAATATCAACCTTTGGGCGACCGAATTGTTCGCAAAGAGCTTTGAATCCATCACTTTGGAGAAATAAGACCATTGCGTGATGATCTCTCCAAACATAAAATGGAGCGTAACTATTTACTTGATTTTCATATCTTTTATCGTCTTTACGCGAATAAAGATAGGCCTTAAAAATTAACCCTGGGAACCCATCTAACAAGTGACCTTTTTCTGTAATTCTTTTTTCAATAGATTCCATCGGATAATCGGATGGGAGAACTATTTTATATTGCATAGCGATCATTTCTATCTCCTAATTACTGCATACTCACTCTAATCTAAGCCTTAGTATCACTGACACGTGTAATCGCGCTGACAGCAGCAGGCCATCCAGCATAAAAAGCTAGATGAGTGAATATTTCTGCTAATTCTTCATCATTGATACCGTTAGTTCTTGCGAGCTCTATATGATAAGGCAATTGTTCAAGCCTTCCTAACGAGGCTAGAGCTGAAATTGTAATGATACTTCTCTCTTTCATAGCGAGCTGTTTTCGCTCCCAAATTTCACCAAATAGAACATCTTTGGTTAACTCGTTTAACTTTGGCGCAATCGCTAATATATCTTCGTTATTACTCATTTCATCACTTCCGATTTCAAAACTGATGTCTATAATGACACCTACTGATAGTTCGAAAAATCAAAACATTCAGGATAATCAATTCATAAATTTAGGACTATTAATGATATGAAAGACACTGTATTGGATCTGCAGGCTCTAAAAACATTCGTACTTGGCATTGAATATAAAAGCTTTGCTCTTGCTGCAAAACATCAACACAAGTCAACATCTGCTGTGAGTGCACATTTAAAAAAACTAGAAATGCAGACTAATTCCACACTAGTAAAGAAAGAAGGTCGATATCTATTACCAACAGAACAAGGAGAATACTTATTGAGCTACGCGAAGAAAATGCTTGCTCTAAACGATGAAGTGTTAGAAACATTAAGGTGCATTGATTTGCGAGGCTCAGTACTTGTGGGGCTACAAGAAGATTTTGCACAGGGAATCCTAACTGAATGCTTAGGACGTTTTACTCGCATTAATGAACAAATTCAATTGAATACAATGATCGAAAGGTACGCTAGACTAATATCGGCGATTCAAGATAGTTCACTCGATATATCAGTCACTTGGCAAGGAATTGAGCACACTCCATACTCTGATATTATCGCACATACTCCTGTACATTGGGTTTCCTCACCAGATTTTCCCTTCGATCATTTTGTAGAAAAAAATATCCCCTTACCATTGGTAGTGGTTGAACCAAACTGCCTTTTTAAACAAAAAGCTATAGAAGCTTTGGATGCTGAAAGAATAAAATGGAAAGTTGTGTACCAAAGCCAGAGCCTAAGTGGTATTTGGCCTGCTGTGAATGCAGGTATAGGTATTACAGCTCGAACAAATATAGGTTGTCCTACTTCCCTCAAAATCATCAACAAAGGATTACCAAAAATGGGAAATATTGGCGTTCAGATTCATCGTTCACAAGAAGTAACTGACAACGTGAAGGAAAAGTTGATTGATCTAATAACAAGTGCGATTAAGTCAAACTACAGCTGACATGAATAACTTTGATTAAGGCAAAATATCATATACAGAATGTGAATGAGTAAAAGCACTAAACAACTTTGGGGCATTTTCGTGTTTCATGCCCCGTAGGCACAGTTTTGGACAGAAACACGTTAGAGTTTAAGGTCTAACTAGCTCGATATGAGCTTGTTGCAACAAGCCCAGAAATATAAAAAATAAAGTCTACCTCTTATAGCCGGAGTTTTCAGGCAGGTTAATCTTACCCCTGAAATCATAAAAAATAATCAGAATTAAGATGGACAGAGAAAGTATTGTTGAATCCTGGCTAAGGAATATCAACGAGCAGCTAATCCTAAATGACCGCCGATGCCATGCGGTAGCAGATGAGCACGCCCTTTTGCTTGAGCTCTCCGAAGATGGGCAGGATCTCTTGTTTTATGGTGAGTTACTGTATGTTTCTGAGCCGGATGAGTTGTTTTTACTCCGCCGCGGGATGGAGCTGAACGCGCGACAGGATATTATGAAACGTTGCTGGCTATCGACGGACCAGAACAAACTTATCCTCGTTCACAACGCAAACCTCACAGACTGCGATGAAATCGATTTTGAGAACACCTTGAACAATTTCATTGCGCTTATGAGCACTATAAGATCCCAACTAAGCTCAGTAGTAGAGCCAGTAAATGAAGCAACTATTTCCTATTCCCAGCAGCTTATAAAAGGATAAGTTTATCATGACAATTGGATTAAACATTTCACACTCGAATGGTGTTACTAATGATTCAACTCGACCGGCGAACTCACATCAGCCAAAAATCAATCCTGATCTAAATGAATCTTTAAAGCGCATTGCACCTTCCGGAGCATCACTGAAGCATCCTTCCTTGAAACAAAGTGTCGCTGCAACCAAAAGTGTCGCCGTAACGATAAGTATGGATGAAGCGATGACCACAATGAAGGATATGAACAAAAATAAGGCGCAGGGCTACTTTACCCTACATGACGGGCGGCAATACGAAATTCAAGGTGGACAAGTTCTCCGACAAAATAAAGGCGGAAGGTCAATTCAGGTAAGAGAAGGCACCGTTAAAATAATGCAAGGTAAGTCGCCATCATCTTCGGATGCTAAGAAGCTGACAGAGGCACTGCATGAACCGGTAAGCTTCGTGCGTTCATGGAAGAGTGCGGGATTTACGCCCCCTACTTCTGTAAGTGGAGAAATGGGAATTCGTGGGCATCAGTCAAAACAAGATTTTCAGTTTATTGTTCACACCGCAAACATACGTCAACTGGTGGAAGGAACAGGAATATTTAGCATTGATGCAGAAAAGGCAATGTCCTCCTGGGATGTGATATGCACCAGCATCGTCAACCAAGATAAGACCTTCACTTATGGTTCAGTTGGTGTAATTCTGAAAGTCCCAGAGCAAAATGTTCTCGCGGCCAGCCCAGAGGATCTGATGTCCGAGCCCAATGTCGGTTTGATTGACCGTACCGATCGACTTGTCAACGCACCAGACGATGATGAAGCAAAATCCCTTTATGAGAGCATGCCTAGTTTTAAACGTTCAGGGTTACTGAAAGAAGAGTTGGCACGCCATCAAAAGCACACTAACACACCAGATGAAGTACTGGAGAAAACTCGCAGGGAGCGAAATGAAATTCTTATCTGTACTTCTGCAGGCGTAAATATTCACGAGGGCCATAAAGCGACCGGAAAAGTAGAAATAGCAGGATTTTTCCTCAACGACGACAGCAGAACACCTATTGGTGAGGTGGACTGGAAAGGAAATGCTATTCCATCCCAAGATGAAAAGTACGCTCTATTTAAAAAGCATGCTGAACCCCTAGCTCATAAACTCGGTGTGCCGATCATCTACTTAAATGGCACAGCGGATACTTACGAGAGCATGGTCGATTAACGAGCTTGTTGCAACAAGCCCATGGATACAAAGCCTTGTAAAGGCTCTCTTTTGCCAAAAAATCAGCGTTAAAAGGGAGTACAGGAGAG
>NZ_BJXJ01000076.1 GCF_007990935.1 Vibrio sagamiensis NBRC 104589 | reverse complement strand
CAAGCTCCTCCGAACAGCCATTTCGTATGCCCCAAACTCCTATTTTGGTTTAATCCGAACGCACATAACACTTGAGATCGTTACTTGGCGGGTGATTATATGTTTTATTCTTTATTAAGTGGTTGATCTTATGAATTTATATGTGTGATGTTTTTTTTTTACTTTCTTTAGTTCTCTGTTTTTTTTAATTTTCTCGCCTACCAGTTTTGCCTCTTTTGAAGCATGACTGTGAAGAAAATAATAGGTATTTAAAAGGATTACCCTCCTGAACTTAGCGAGCTTTAAGTTCTTAATAAAGAAAAAATAGGAATTAATGATATGAAAAAAACAGTATTAACAACACTTGCGTTGTCATTAGGTGTTGCCTCTGTGGCAATGGCATCAGACATGACTCCAGGCGGCGCGACACTACAGTGGGCGGGTTCGGTTCCTGCTGTGACTACTAATGGACAGGGTTATTATATTATCAAAGAAGGGACAGTGGATTTTAACTCTGGACTCTTAACATTTACTAATGATACTTCGGGTATTGCGTTAAAGTCCGCCTCTCAAATCGGCTTTAAAGTCGTACAGGACAAAAAACCTGATGATGGTCAATATGATCCATCTGTGGATAATAAGCCATTGAATTATAAGTATTCATTGGTGGATGTGAAAGTGGGCATTGACGGTTTGCCCGCTTCTCAAAATCCTAGCGCCGGTTACTTTGCGGTTCATGCTAATGGTCAGCCAGATGCGCTTAAACTTAATGACGATCAAGGTACCACACAAAATGGCGAACCAACACATCTGACAATTAGGCCTAATGGTACAGCGCCAGCGACGCTAACAGGGGGCTCTAATGTTGTGGTGATGTCAGTACTTACTGTCACACCAGTTGATAGTGCTATCTAATTTAACAGAGCCATCGACCCGAGAGGTTGATGGCCTTTTTTTGCTAGGTGATCGTATGGTGCGCTTTTTTCCTGTTTTTTTATTAGTTTTTTCTGCTTCCGCTTTTGCGATAATAATAGAAAAAACATTCCAACCACAAACGACGATAATTAAGAATGCCCCCTCTGATGCACTGAAAATCACAGTCAAGAAGCCGGACTTTACGGCATTATATGCCACCTCTTTAAATACATTTCGTTCAGTTGATATGCCTTTTACGGTGGAATCTATCAATGGAACATCGCTAAACTACATCATTGTTCTGCAAACCTCGCAACATTACTGCCAAGAAGAGGGTCAAAGTGCCACTTCTCTTCTTGGAGTGTCGACCACACTGAATAACATGCTTTTTACTGTCAAAAGTCCTGGGATCGAAGTTCACAACTCAATAAAAAGCGACCATATCATGCATGTAGAGTTCCCGCCTATTCCACAAAAAGCAGCAAGTCAGGTTTGCTATGGTACATTTGTGGTCATCGCTGAGGAGGAAATGTGAACCGTTATTGGGTAATGATGCTGCTACCTTTAGTTGCCTCTTTGGCTCATTCTGCGGATTACCCGCTAGAGTTTGCCGATTTTTTTGAAGAGCGGCACGAAAATGTCGAAGTAGTGATAGCGGGAGAGGTGCGCAGTCAAACGATAGAAGCTTTTGTGAGTTATGAGACGTTTCGATTGGATGATGGATCGGCAAATATTGCGCGTTTGTCTGAGTATTTAAGGCATCAACGATTAACCGATAAGGCGATTGATGAGGTGGTGTCTCAGCTTACGGCTGGTGTAAAGGCGAACCCAGGTTGTAGGGGGGCGTTAAACTTGTGTGTGCCTCAGCGCTCGCCTACTGGCGCGGAGTTTGTGTTTGACTTTGATGCGCAGAAGTTACGAATGTTTGTCGGTGCCAGTATGTTAGAGCGCCAGTCGTATGATGATAAATATTATTCTCCTGATCGACCAGCGAATGCTTTAATTAACTGGTCTGATTTGTATGTCTATACCGATGGAGACGGAAATAACAATCTCAACTGGACCAATAATGCAACGCTAGGGTTGCCTGTTGGGTTTTTATCGGTTGAAACGCAATATCAGCAACCAAAAAATGAGCTAAAACTGTATCAAGCGCTGTATGATGTTGAAAAAGAAGATCGCCGAGCTCTTGTGGGTTATCAGGGACGTCAGGCGGTAACGTTCAACAGCACCGATTTTTTATATCATGGTGCTAATTATGCGGGGTTTGGCGCCTCTTTTGGGCGCAGTCAAAACTTATTTAAAGGACAAAAAAAAGCGCAGAAGCGGATTTATTTCTTTGCGCCTCAAGAATCACAATTAGAAGTGTATCAAGGTGAACGACTATTGTTTAATAAAGTCGTGTCACAAGGTCAGCAGTCGATTGGTTATGATGAGCTTCCGTCTGGTGTGTACAACTTGACGTTGGTCTTAAAGCAAGGCTCGGAAGAAATACTTAATGAGCAGTATATGGTGGTGAATATGGCTCAGTTTTCGTTGCCAGTGAGTCGTTGGGATTATCGCGTGGATGTCGGCATGTTGAAGGATTTAGCCATTGATGACCAATGGCTTGATGATATCACGGCTTCTGAGCGTGGCTATGGTCGTGGGGCTTTGGCGTACCGACCTTATGAAACATGGTTATTGGCATCAAGTATAACGAGCAATGGCGATGATTCAATATTGAATGTGGGGGGGCATTGGGTGTTTAGCGGCAGTCTCAGTGCTCAATATAATATCGGGGCGTTTGCTTCTGGCTCTCAGTCACATTATGGTCAGGTCGTGTTTGGCCCTTTATCTGCGTCTTACCGATATGTCAATGCCAATGAGAAAAGCAGCACACTCGCGACGTTGCTTTACGGGCAAAGAGAAACGCGTGATTGGGGGATAGGCCTTAGTGGGCAGGTGTTGGGTGGAAAAGGCTATTTAAACTACAATAATTACCAGACTAAGCGTGCTCACCCTTGGAACATTTATGCTCAACCCCTTCAGACGGAGAGTGATAATGTATCTTTGACTTGGTCCAGAGAGGCTTTTGGTGGGCGCTTGAGTCTCAATACTGTCTACAGCATGTACCATGGGCAGCAGGATACATGGAGTACTACGCTGGCTTGGAGTATGTCGTTTGGTGAGCATTTTTCTGCCCGCACGGAGTTTAATGTGGACAGGGAAAGTCAGGTGTACAACCGAAACAGTGTGACGTATCAAACCAACGGTGATTACGGCTATGCTTCTTCAACTGTTGGTGTCAAACGAGGCCGAGAGTCAGATGCTGATATCTCCGCTAGTTTAAATGGCCATCGTAGGACCTTTGGTTACAGTGCTTACGCGTATGCAAGTCAAGAAGGGCAGCATTCGCTCTCTGGAAGTTTGAATGGCACGCAAATTCTTTCGACTCAAGGCGGAGCGTTCACCTACGAGAAAGCGCGGGCTTTTGTCAGTCTTAATCCGACGTTAACCGAGCCTGAGCCGACTCCGACAGAGATGAGCTACAACATGTTAAGGGATGGGAAGTTTTGGTATCGAGACAAGGCTTCACTGACGCAGTCAACGCTCATTAAGTTGGATGACTATACAAACGTGGCGTTTGAGCTGGATGCGGACACAAACAACATTGATATTATGAACCATCAATACGATCAATTTGTTATGCCTGGGTATTATTACGAGTTACATAGTGAAGTCACCCCCCTTGCCAGTCAGGTCTTCTTATTAAATGACATGCTTGGAAACCCTATTTCTACCGCTCGATGTTTAGAGGAGACGTGTAAAAGTGTTGAGGTGCTGTCTGATGACGGTGTGGTTCGTGTGAACTACCGGAAAGGGCACCCGTTTAAATTAGTGTCACAAAAACGCTTGTGCGTGTATGACCCTAATCTCATGGGAGAGGGTTACATTCAAACGTACTGCTTACCTGGGTTAGATGACATTGACAACAACCTTGTTTGGAGGGATGAGCCCAACCTCATTGCGCCGCATGAAGTAGAGAATGCGTTGTTGTACATTGGTAAGTATGAATCAACGGCTGAATCGGCGCGCATTTTGGAGCGCTTGCAAGAAGTAGGGTTGACATCTAAAGCCATTAAAGTAGGCGAGAGTATGTATGTGTACGTGCGCTACTTGAAGCAGTACACCACGGCGCAACGAACTCTCCTGCAGGGTTTGGATGCGTATGTAATCCTGGACTCTATTCATATCAACCAGTTATTTAGTGTGAGATAAAAATGAAAACAATGCGATACAGTTTATTATTAACGGTTTTTTGCTCATTCAGCAGCATGGCGACGATTGGGATTAGCTCCATGGTGGAGTTCACCCAAGACGGTGACGCTCAGTTCACCATTTCGAACAGTGATGATTACCGACAGTTTATCAGTGTCGCTATCTCATCGATTAAAATTGAAGATGGGGAGATGGTCAAAACACCTTACAGTCGAGAGAATATCAACACATGGAGTTTGACGGCCCACCCTGCTCGAACAGTGATTGATGCGAAGTTGAGTAAAGATTTTAAATTTACGTATCAGCCTTTGCCTTCTGACTCCAAAGAGCAGGATAAGATGTATCAAGTCTCGTTTATTCCAACGCCTTATTTTACGGAAGGGGAGCCAGCGAAACACCGGGTTCAGATGGCTATCGGGTTTGCTGCTTATGTGATAGTTCCAGCGCAGACGGACCAACCCCTTGACTACGATGTCACATACAACGGTGACAGTATTCAGTTAAATAATCATGGAAACAGTTACGTTCGTGCCTACTTTGATGCGTGTCCTGATTCGGTGAAAGGCGACGCGCGCAAGGCTTGCTCTAAAGTGGTGTATGCCATGTCAGGGCGTCGATTGAACGTTACTCTGACCGAAGAGATGCAAAAAAAATCGGTCATTAAAGCGGAGCTATCAACGCATCACTTAACTTATAAAGACAAGTGGGTGTTGCAAAAGGACAAGACGATTAGGTCTAAGGAGTAAACCATGAAATCGTTTCTTTTTTTGGTGCTTCTCTTGGGGGGGAGTCTCACGGCTCAATCAGCAGAAATATCAGGGGTTGTTCAAGGCGATAAATTGACTTGGCAATCTGCGCAGACCACCGCAAGCGGCCTGACTCCTGCTGTGTGGGACCTCCCTATAAGTCTTCCTTCGGCGGAGAAAATCACCCCAGGGGGGCCGAGCTCTGCTTTTGAGCGGCAATTGATGCTCAGAGGAGCAGGAACCACGGTTTACGTCCCTCTCACGATAGAGGGGGTATCTTATCGGTTAACCAGTAACACTTCGATGTCAAAGAATAAGGACTCGGCGAGCACGACTGTATCTGGGAACAGCGCGGTGGTCATGGGGGCGGGGGTAGGTAACTCAACGGTGACGCTTTCTACGCTTTCTACGCCGTTTTCTCATTATCGGCCTATGATTCAATCTATTGATGCCAATAAGTGGTTGAATGCGTTTAAGAGTTCTGGTGCGGGGAAAGGGGTGTACCAGGGGGTAATTAACTACTCGATACCGTATGATTATAATCGGGATAATGTCCTTGTTCGTTACATTGTGCCTGCGACGTTAGTGGTTAGTTTAGATTACAATCCTGCTGAGCTAAATAGCGTCAATGTGATAGGGAGTGATATTATTCAACCGCAGTATTACGGTTACCCTGAACGGTTGGTCAGTGGTTCGACGCAATATATGATTGATGCGAGTGGGCTGTTTCCAAACGGTGTGATTATGAGCTTGATAGGGTTGCAGTCTGATAATTACAAGCTGTGGTCAACGTCCACCTCTCCTCAGATTGGCATTGATTACAGTGTTGAATGTACCCATGGGTGTAAGGGGGCGACTCGTATTATTACCGACGGCGCCCCCGATATTAACAGTTTGAACAATGGCTTGACCATAGACTCAGCGGACAACACATCGGCTCAGGCCACTATAAGGGTGAGTTTTTCGGATCAAAAACTGTCAGAGCTTGAGGGCGATGTCTATACCGGCACGTTCGTTTTACTTTTTGAAGCAGGAATATAGCAC
>NZ_BJXJ01000075.1 GCF_007990935.1 Vibrio sagamiensis NBRC 104589 | reverse complement strand
TAAGCCCGTAATTTTAGGATCTACGACGGTTTTATTGTGGCTGGTTTAGTAATTATTTAAGAGTTATCAATTGTGATAAAGTGAGGAAAATTTGTTAGAAAGAATGAACTATGAGTTTCTACCTGAGGCTCAGGGCCCGTATGTCCATGCAATGAAACACAACCAAGTGTTATATGTTTCCGGTCTGACTGCACTGAATACCTGTGCCCAGTCATCGGAACTTGATGTGCAAATAGAGGAGATTCTCAGGCAGCTAACACTGATCCTAGCTGAGGAAAATAAGTCGGTTACAGATATCATTAAAGTGACCATTTTCTTGCGTAATATGGACCAGCTTTCTCTGATGAGAGAGCACCTGAGAGACTTCTACAAAGGAATCTTTCCTGCCTGCTCTTTGGTCGAAGTATCTAGATTTATTAATGATGACTTAAAAGTTGAAATGGAAGTGATGATCTCACTGGCTAGTAATTAAACAGTTTAGTATTCTCTGCTCCTCTCTTCGTTAGGGTTGGATAATTCTTAATTTTAACTGTAATTTACCATTTATCTATTGTCGAATAGGTTTTGTCGCAAACATTTGGATACTCTGGCATAAGAAGTAATAAAACTAACACTAAGGACCGGCAATCATGTTTAGATGCTGCCACTTTCCCTCAGAAACGGGCTTGTTGCAAAAATTGAAGAGTTCATTGAGGAAGGTGGAGCTCTTAACAATACAAAAATACTTTGTGATTGAAGTCTAATTTTTATTAGTCATTATGAGTGTTAAAAATACGAAATTTTAGTTTTTATCCGTTTCCTCTAAAATTAATTGCATTTGATTGGTTCACGAAGATCTATTATTAATAATTTTATCCTTTTCATTATATAACCATATTACTTACCACTATAAGTGCGGTAGTCGCACTTTATTTATCTATTTACAAAGAACTTAATATTAATAATATTTCGTAAATTGTTGAATTGAAATAATAAAAATATTTTTTATCTCTTGTGCTTTGAATACATTCTTGTTAACGTAAATTAATAAACAAGTTGTGGCATAAGAATAAATAACCTAATTATAAATAACCTAATTATAAAGAAAGGAAGCATAATGGATATTTCTAGTATTGGTAATACTAGGCTCGTAGAACTATCGAGCTTAAACAGAAATGGTAATCGAGTTTTCGCTAAGTGCGAATTTGAAAATCCGACGGGAAGCCATAAGGACCGCACCTATCTAAATATTATTGAGTCATTGGAAAAGAGTGGTGAAATCAAAAAAGGAATGACACTAGTAGATTGCTCAACAGGTAATGGTGGAGCAGCGTTATCATGGATAGCATCGACTAAAGGCTATAATGTTATTATCTTCATGCCTGAAGGAATGACTCAGGAACGCCATGAACAAATAAAGTCTTATGGTGGTCAAATAATCGAAACTCCAAAAGAAAAATTTCTAAATGGTTCGGTAGAAGAAGCAATGACTTATGCAGAGCTCAACGAAAATACTTATTATTTGAATCAAGCGGGCTCTCTTCTAAACAAGGAAGCATGGCACAGTTGTGGAGAAGAGATTGTAAAAGAAATGAATTCTTTAGGCATTGAGCCTGACTATTTTGTATGTTCTATTGGAACAGGTGGTACTTTTTCCGGTATTAGTGGAATATTGAAGAGTAATTTTCCTAAAATAAAAACAATTGGGATTGAAGTCGACAAATCGGCACCAATATACGCCAGCAGAAAAGGCATCGAATTTAAGCATAATAACCATAACCTTATGGGGTTAGGTGCAGGCATTATTTCTAGTAATACCGATATGGAATTAATTGACGATATAAAGCTCGCTGATGGAAAAAAGTCATGGTCTCAAATGAAAGAGTTTATTCAACAGGAAGGTTTGGAAATTGGCCCAACTTGTGGAGCTAACTTGATTATAACAAAAGATGTCGCCGAGAATTTAAAAAATAAGATAATTATTACACTGTTCTTTGATAGTTCTTGGAAATATAAGAGTCTTTGGGACGGACATTACCCAAAATATAAAATATAAAATATAAAATATAAGGAAATATTATGTTAATTAAAGAAATCTATGAGAACGCTCATGTCGTTAGCTCTGGTAATTCACTTACGACAATAAATGAATTTACCGATCAACTCCCAGCACTTAGACCCCAAGTGCTAATTGAGGTCGCATATGAAATTTTAAAACTCATAAATTTTGAATATGACAAAATCGTAACCGAAGAAGACAAAGGCGCACCTTTGGCGACAACAATATCACTTCTAACAGGAAAACCTTTAGCGATGGCACGCTGGTATCCATATAGCTTAAGTGAGTATAATGATAATGTAGTGGATATTAAATCTGAATATTTTGAAGGTAAAATGTTCTTAAACGGTATTGAAAAAGGTGATCGAATACTTATTATTGATGACACCATTAGCTCTGGTGGGGCCGTAATATCGTTGATAAACTCAATTGAGTCAGCTGGCGGGCAAATAATGAAGATTATTTGTGCTGTTGAAAAAATTCAAAACGAAGGTGTTTATAAAGTACAAGAAAAGACTGGACATACTGTAGATACCATAATAAAAATTCATTTAAATGAAAAATGCGTGAAGGTTGTTGACTAATGAAAAGTTATAACTGTATTAGTAGGGACTTTGAGCGTATTCAGTCAGATTTAGTTTCTCTAAATCCGATGACAAAACTTCTCGCTGTTTCTAAATCACAACCATTTGAAGCAATAGAGCCAGTACTAAATCAAGGGCATCGTCTATTTGGAGAAAGTCGTCTAGAAGAAGCGTTAGAAAAGTGGAGCTCAGCAAAAACTATTCATAATGATCTTCAATTGCACTATATTGGCAAACTTCAGTCTCGTAAAATAGGAAAAATTGTTCAATTTTTTGACGTAATACAAACAATTGAAAGTATTTCTAGTTTGGAAAAAGTCGCAAAATATGCGGAAAAATACGCAAAGATACAAAAGATTATGATCCAAATCAATATCGGTAATGAGCCTCAAAAAAGTGGGGTGTCTATTGATGATTTTCACCAATTGTACGAACGAGCGATTGAATTGAATGCAATTGAGTTAGGAGGGATTATGTGTATTCCCCCAAATACAGTACAAGTTAGATCTTATTTTGAATCGATGAGAGAAATTGCTAAAGAATATCAGTTGGACTCTATAAGTATGGGGATGAGTCAAGACTATGATATAGCAATAGACTGTGGCTCAACAATGATCCGTATAGGAAAAGGTATTTTTGGAGAAAGGAATGCCTAGTAAACTATCTAACACTCATATAGGTGTTATATTTGGCATGATATTTTGTTTTATTAGTGCAATTTTTGACGTATATGTAGGTAACCTCAGTCAAAAGCTAAGCCCTGCCATAATTATTGTGTACTGCTTTATATCATCCATGCTGTTATTTTTTTCAGTCAGTATTTATAGAAGTGGTATAAGGAATTATTATAAAAAAATTTCCTCTAATTTTAGGATAATATTACTTATCAACTTGTCTGTAGTTTGTAACTGGGGTGGACTAATAGTATCTCTAAAATACCTTGAGCCTGCTGTGGTAGGAATAGCTACTATAGCTTGTGGGCCAGCTATTACTATTGTTTTCTCAAGATTTTTCAAAGTGTCCACACAACCAACAAATTTGGAGTTAATAATATCATGGTTAATATTGGCAATTGTAATTATCATGCTAGGCAACTCTTACTTTGGAAATAGTGGGATTACTGAGACTAGTACTCTTAATAGAATAATTGGTATTATTTGTGTTACGATAAGCGCTTTTGGTACAGTAGCGTATACGTTGTTATCAAAGGAGCTTAATAATGACAATTGGAAATCATATGAAATATTGGGGGTGAGAAATATACTCATAGTAGTTTTCTCTGTAATATATTGTATAACAAACAAATATAGTATGGAACTAGACAGTTCAGGTACTATCATGATGACTCTCTTGGTAACTATAGGTCATATAATACCAATATTTTTAATACAGAAAACAATCAGTAAACTAACTCCTATACACACATCTTTGGTTTTACTTTTTTTACCTATTTTTACATTAATTCTTCAGTATCTAGATGAGCGAGTAGAGCTATCATGGTATAGTATTTATGCTGTCTCTGGTATTACATTTCTACTGTTCATACAAAGTATAAATAAATTAAAATATACTTTATAATAAGGATTTTTGAATAATGAAAAGAATTGCAATAGTTGATGGTTTTTCATCTGGAAAATATATAGCAAACATGTTAGGTGAGCAAGATTGTGAATTGTTTCATATCATATCAAGTAGCAATCTTGATGATTACTACTTGAAGTCTTTTGACCAATCTATATATTCTAAAAATATTGTACACTCTGACATAGATATTACATCTAAATATATTGTAAACAATCGCATTGAATTCGTTTTGGCTGGCACTGAAACAGGTGTTGAACTAGCAGATGAAATAAATAATTTGATTAACCTTTCATATTCCAACGGCTTTGGCAAAGCTATCGCTAGGCGAAATAAATATGAGATGATCGAATCATTAAGGCAGTTGGGTATAAGAGCAACCAAACAAATACAGTCTAACCGATGGCATGATATTGAAAACTGGTTAGAAACTCAAGAATATCCTGTCGTTGCTAAGCCATTGAGTAGTGCGGGTTCTGATAGTGTATTTATTTGTAATAATAAAGAAGAAGCTGAGAATGCGTTCTCAAGAATATACAATAAAATCAACAAACTAAACCTTAAAAACGAGGCAGTTCTATTCCAAGAGTTTTTGAAAGGTTATGAATACGTTGTTAATTTTGTATCTCTCAATAAAAAAGTAATGGTGACGGAAGTTGTCAAATACCACAAACGACAACTTAATTCAGGCAACATCGTTTATGATATTGATGAAATATTGGACTCTACATGTCCTGAGTTCATACTGTTAGTTGATTACGTAAAACAAGTTTGTTCTAGTTTAGAGATTGAAAATGGACCTTCTCATGCTGAAGTTATGCTAACAGACGACGGGCCATGCCTAGTTGAAATAGCAGCCCGAAGTGATGGTATTCTAAGACCAAATGTCTCAGATGAAACAACAGGAATGGGACAATTAGCTGCTACCGCTTTATCGCTTATTCAACCGGAAGCATTTAATGCTAAATCAGAAGAAAGTTTTTATAGGTTAAAAAAATACTCATTCAATGTTTGTTTGATTTCACCTCGTGATGGGAAGTTAAACAAGAAACCCTTTGATGCGTTACTAAAGTCTTTACCGTCATTTCACAGTATCGAGTACTTCGTTAATGATGGTGATAGCGTAACCCAAACCAAAGACGTATTCTCTCAGCCTGCAACAATATACCTAGTTCATGACAGCAAAATTCAGCTTTGGGAAGACCATAATAAAATAAGAAACTTCGAATTACTCGGTGGTTACTTAAAAGACTAATGTACCATAAGTCATTTCGTCATTATTATGAATAATACCCACTGTATATACCCTTGTTTATTGAACACACGTGATTTTCTTCGGTTAAAAGATCATACCAGTAGCCATGAAAGTCACCCTAATCAATGAACAGAAGCAAGAACTCAAAATCCAACGCCGCATGAATCGTGATGAACGACTTCGCGATCACATAAAAGCGCTTATTCATGAACCCACAGTTCGGCAGCATACTTAAGGCTGTATTCAATCAAATAAGCTCAAGCCTGATAATGGTGGTTCATAAGTGTCTGTTACAAAAATAGAAGATGTTTCTGAGGTGCTCATCTGAGCACCTTCCTCCATACGTAAATTCCCCAAAAATTGAAGAATTCATTGAGGAATGCTGATCTCTCCTGCACCTTCAGTTTCAACTCATCACGGTGTCACCAAAATTAAACGGGCCTTCATTCAACATCCTTGTCCCCTCAAAACCTTGAATCGTTGCCCAAGCCCGCTGGACCTTGAAGCCGCCGGTGGCCTTCACGCTTGAGACGAGCAATGGCGTGACCATAAGGCGAATGTTTGTCAGTATTCAATGCGTTGGGATGAAAGAAGGCTTTGTAGTGAATAAAACAACGATAAATCGTAGAGCGATTCACGAATACACCGCGCT
>NZ_BJXJ01000074.1 GCF_007990935.1 Vibrio sagamiensis NBRC 104589 | reverse complement strand
CTGGCTGCCACGTGTCACCTACCTTCACCCAACCTAGAGAGCCCGAAGGAACAAGCTTTGGATCTATAATTAAATCTAATTCTGTTCCGTCATTATATTCAACTTTAAATCTCTTATGTCCAGATAAAATATCATCGATATCACTCTTTTCAGGATTAATTGCACCATTAACTTCTATGTCAGAGTTGACAATATTAATGTTGGTAATAAATATATTATTTTTTGCTTGAGAACCGTCAGAATCAGGTTTGTCTGAAGAATCTGTCTGTGTCTCTGAATCTTGAGTGACTTTATTATCACATTGATGATTTTTTTTAGGATGAAACTCGATTACACCACCTAAATTCGGCTGGTTACCTATAGGTTCAAGTAGATTAAGTGGAGCAAATTTAATAAATTTATTGCTCGCCTCTTTATATTGAGAGTCTGTTACAACGTCTGTAGGGTCTTCTTTTTTATCAGATTCTGAATCTGGATCTGGTATGTTAACAAGTGGAAAAATAGGAAAATCTGACAAGCTTTTCTTTGGTTCAGTTTCTTTAGGTATATCTTCCGCTTTAGGCTCTTTTTTCTTATCGTCAACGACAAAGTTATGCCCACCATACATCACACCAGATAGAGCATTAAGATAAGCAGCTACACCTACGACACCGACTAAACCAATTGGAAAAACGACAGCCAAACCAACGCCACTTAAGGCGCCTATTGTACAAAGACAAAGATGCAGGCTTGACTTGGATGTATTATTAAATCTATTAGATGTCTCTTTCTTATTGCCCGCGATTTTGTGTAAGTATTTATTCAGTTCCTTCTTGCCTTTTCCAAGGATAGCTTTGTTTTCTAAATCGGGGTCTTTATGCTCAGCACCTAGAGTATCAGTTCCTTCGAATGTTGATTCACATTCAGCAACAGAATGAGGAACAGATAGTTTGATTGATGAAGTTGTAGTTGTTTTAGCCTGATCTAGAGAAGAATGCTCCGCACTTACACTACTAGGCAAATTGCCCAATAGCTCTTCTCTACTACTAGAAGGAGCGTGTTGAGAGTCGCTAGCTGATATTTTATCAAATGACATTTTAAAATCTCATTATTTCTAATAATTGGATTGTGAGCCGACGAAGATCCTCTTCGCGAACGCCAAACTCAGAACATGTATAGGCTAAATAGCCATCTACTCGTATTAAATAACCACCTAATACGACTTCAATCTGGTTTAACTGCGTGAGCACATCTTCTATGTTTAAAACATGAACGATTTGAAAAAACGGAATGAGAGGATAAATAAAATAGTCAGGATGTTCACTGAATGCCGTTTTTTCATTTTGCTCAAGATTAAACAAAAATTGCTCTATTGAATTTAAAGTAAATTGCATTTATTTCGAATAAACCATAACCATGTCATCAGAAGACAAAGAGGTTATTTCATCAGTACTTAAAGAGGTTTCAAAAGGAGCCCAGCTGACTGATAGCTTTAATTTCGGAGAAAGAGACTGAGGTTTCATATGTAAGTAATCAGGGTCTATATCCATCGAGTCCATTGCAACATACATGTTTGTTTCCAGCCGATTACAGCTAAAAATAGAGGTCATGAGAGACGATAAATGTTTAACTTCATCTTTGTCAATAAATCGAAGATACCGAATACCTTCTACCGAAAGATTTTGTGCAATAAGATAGGAAATGTACTCTTGCTCTAAGTATTTTAGCTCTAATCCAAGTAAGCGTTCAATATCTGCAACTGTTAAATATCCAGTTATATCAATACCTATATGAGCTAATGATACTTCAACTAACTCACCAATAGTCGCAGGCTCCAGTATCAGCTTTCCAAAATTGATTTGAATCGCGTTATTATCAAATTGATGCCCAGCAACTGTATTTATCTGTGCAGCAGACTTCTGACTTAGTTCACAAAAAGGGGTTAACGTTATAATGTCATGCTTCATAATTCTTACCGGTTTCTTGAAAGAAGGGCTAATACATCACGGCTCATCGCATAATCTTTTTCATCAATCCAATCTCGAATCCCTTGAGGGATTTGGCAGACAAAATCATACAGAAGCTGATAAGTATCTTTAGAGCTCATCGTATCAAAGTCGTTCTCGTTAACGAGTTGTAAAATAAACGTGATATTATGAAATTGGTTTTCCAAGAGACCATCTACTACGATGGCTTTGACGGTTTCTTCTGAGTAGTGACGTAAATGTTCAAACCACTCAATCACTGCTTTTTTATCTAAATAAGTGTCAGCATCAGATAATCGGTTCCAACTTAAACGCTCTGATTTATTTTTGATAATTTCATAAGGGTCAAGATGATTACTACGAATGCTACAATGTGAGATACGTGAGTGATTGTTCATTATTCACTTTGTCCATGTAATTCTGGTGAACTTTTCCGTCCCCCCTCTTTCTGCTCATCTCGATTTCTTTTGCTTTGATATCTGCGTTCACGTGCATCGTATTTACGACAAAGCGCCAGCATAGAAAGTAAACCTTCGAGGTAATGGTCATTACCAATCAATTGTTGCAAAATCTCACTGTCTGCCTCCATACCTTCTGCTAACTCACCAAGAGTATCTAAGTAATTCGCCATTTTTTTACGTATAGACGAAGGATAGAGATGTTGACAATGATTAGCTGCTTGCAAAATAAACAACTGAGCATCATTAAGTTGTTGTTTATCTGGTAAGCTTTGCGTAAAGCCTTGCCAATCTCTTAATGCTCTAAGTTGGTAACTGTTGAGCATTCTCGCAAACTGCCGTTGCTGCTGCGGTGTCATTGGTTTACGGCGAATGTGAAAAATTCGAGACTGTTTTTTATTGCGTTTCTCAGCTTGCTTTACATCTCGGACCCGCTTTGGCTGAGCCGAGCTTTCTTCCCGACTTTTTTTGCTCGGCGTTACATCCGAAACACGTTCTGTTCTTTGAGGCAATGAAAACGAGACACTTCGCATAGTCTAAAAAGAGCGGGCGAACCCGCTCTGACTCCTTATCGGTTTGTTGCCAAGCTTGCTCTTGTCATCGCTGCTAGAATGTCATTCAATTTAACCGCTTCCTGTGTCAAATTTTGAATGAACTGATCTAATTGAGCATCGAATTTTTCTTTTAGATCTTTCAGGGCTTGAGCTTGTTCTTGACCTTTAACTTCATCGGCATGCTGAATTTCATTAGCATGACCAATCATGCCACTGCTCTGCTCACCCATTTGAATGATTGATTTATACTTGGCGATACGAGCTTCTTGTAAACGGCTACTAAAGTCATTAATGTCTTTCGAATCTAATTTATTTCCACCATTCATGCTCTTCACATGATCAGTACGAAGTGTTTTATTTTTACCCATTTTAACCGTTGCTGCAGTAGTTAGAGCCATAGTTGCTACGGAAGCCGCTAACGTTATTGCAAATTTCTTTTGAGCATCAGCACATTTATTGTCGGCTATATTCATTGCCATATTACTCGTCGCCACGGCTTCAGTAATACGGTTTTGTGCAGCTTCAGCTCTCATACGTTGAGACGCTGCAATAATCTGAGCCATCAAAGCCAAAAGATCATTCATCGAGATAGGAGCAGAATCCGCTTTCATTACTGCTTTCTCGTAACCTTCCCACTCTTGTTTCATTGCTGAAAATGTATCGGTTCCTTTAAGGCCATCCTTCAATGTTAAATCTGAAGGGATCGAGTTCATAGCTAAAGCTGCCATGTTAGTTGACATATTCATTTTTATTCTCCAGATTACATATGAATTGAAATCATTTTCTTATTAAAATCGCGATGATCACTATTGGTTTTAAAGATACTTTGGAAGACTTCATTTAGAGAACGTAAAGCTTGATCTAGCATCATTAATATTTGTTGAATACGAGCTTCTAGTTCTTTTTGTCTAGCCTCATCAATTTCTAAATCTTTAGCGATATCTGCCGATTTAACGCCATATCCGGCACTGACAACAGAACTCGTAGATGAACTGACTTCCATGACCTGACTCGCTCGTGTAGCACGAAGTCGAGCTTTTTCGCTATTAGTTAATAAATCTTTGAATGACTCGAACACATCATCCAACATCTGTTTAACTTTATTCAACAATTGGCTTGGTTGCTTAAGCATCGGCTTAATAGAATTAATTACATTTTTCATCTGACCCGATAATTCCTTAACCATCTCGATCGGGTTCAGGTTCTTCAAAGTTGAAGAAATATCGTCTAGTATAGAGAAGGTAGATTTAGCGATATTAGACAGGACTTCTTTAAGAACTGTTCCAGTTGACTTCAGAGACTCCAGAATTGTCGCCGCTGTTTCTTTAAATTCTTTGATGATATCAGCAACTTCTTTCATCATTTGTTTTGCAGTTTCAAGTGATTCTTGGAGCGCTTGCTTGGTCATTTTTGCTGCATTAGAAGCGGCTGCCTTTAATGTATTTAGTGCAGAATCTAATAACTGGCGTGCTTTAGATAAGCTTACCCCTGATTTTCCTAGGCTTGGACCAGATTTTGTAACTATAGATATCAATGAACTAATAAGAGTTTTTAATGCCTTGATACTATCCGCGGCTCGCGAACAAGCAGCAGCTAACTTGGCAGGTGCTGTTAAGGCAATTTGAGCAGCATTCTTTATCAACTGCATTGGATTGAAGCTGAGTAACATACCCACAATGCCAATACCAATTTCAAGGCCCATCTTAACTTTATTGCGAATGTCCTCTGGTACACCAGCGGCTTTCATCACTTTATCGGCAACCTTTGGTATCACTTCCGCAGCAACTATAGTAACAATCATTACCGCTGCCATCACAGGGTTAAATGGCGCTACAATCAGTGCGGCAAGAACACCAAGCGCCATGCCAAGCTTGCTCCAAAAGTTGCTCTTTTTAGCCGCTTTCTGTTGCTCTGCAATTTTGCTTTCGCGTTCCTTTAATTGATTAATCTGAGAATCTCTTACTGCATCAAGCAACGCTTTCTTTGCATCAGAGTGCTCTTTACCTGTACCTGAAAGCGCATTTGCAACTTCCTTAAATTGCTCTTCGACCATTCGCCATAAAGCATTCAGGTTGACAGAACTTCCAGGAAGAGGCTGGTTTGGAGTAATAGATTCAGTTGCAGTGCTTTGAGTTGATACACTTTGCTTACTCTGCGTTTCTTCCTCTACAGCAATTACATTAACTGCTGCTGAGATAGGACTCATGAATGTACTCATGTATTTTTCCCTTCATGTGTTAAGCTAGGAATAAGTATCCAATTGGCTTACTTTTATCTCTTTCACGAGCGGCATGTCCCCAACAGTATCATGCTCTTTTAAATCTTTATTTTTCTTGAGTGAAAACTAGATATTTCTTGCAATTGATAATTGCTCATCACGTATAACGGATAGCCAATATTTAAGCGTCTCTTGCAGCATTTTTATCTGGTCACTCAAATTCTGCAATTTCTTGACTTCATCATCTGTAAGAGGTCGGGTTGGAAATTGTTCATATAATTTATTTAGATAATCGATACTAATGGTTCCTTGATAATCAACAGCATCCTCTATGTAATTACCATTTGCGTCTTGAGGCATGTTGCCTTGATTCTGATTTTTCCAACTGCCATCTTCGAATAGGTAATCCATGGCTGAGTTAAAATCACTCTTAGTTACAGAGTCAATTACAGAGTTCACAGAGGATAAGTCACCAGTCAATATTGCCCTTAATTGTTCGCTACTCACTGAATATTCAGGATTTGATAATAAATTCGTCAAAATAACTATACGTAACATCGGGCTTATCTTGTCAAGATCATCTGTAATCCAACCACCAAGAGCTGGATTCCTATAAATTTCCGGTTTAAATTGATTCATGAATGTATTAGGGACAGTACCGGTGATAGGGTCATCACCACAAATCTTTTGCATAGCTTTATAAGCTAGGCTGTCACTAGGAATGCTACCGCTAGTTATGGCATTTGAAATAGCGCTCCAAGTTTGGCTAACAATGTCACCCAGTTGACTAGGGGTAAAATCATAGGTGTTATGACTTCCCGAACCTATCTTCTCAAGTAATCTGCCTATATCCTTAAGAAGCTCGGGGTCTCCGTCCAAGCCATATTCTTCTGCATGGGATAAGACATCCATCAATGCAAGCTGATACATATCTTCGTAATCAACGCCACTGAGCGTTCCATCTTTCATTGCATTAAACATATCCCAGATTGCATCTTGAAATGCAGCAGCACCAGAACACGCTGCTTCAAGTTCCTCTATCATTTTTCCAAGAGATTCAATTCCATCTGCCAACATTTGTGCAATCGTAAATTCAGAATTAATACTTCCGACAATACTCAAAACTAATTGCTGTTGATGTTTGGTTATCATGCCAAGCACACT
>NZ_BJXJ01000073.1 GCF_007990935.1 Vibrio sagamiensis NBRC 104589 | reverse complement strand
TCCAGGTGACACCTAGTGAGGTAATCATCGATGGCGAAGCCATAGACCAACCCAATTTGAGTACACCGCCTTTCGCCACTTTCACACTGTCCAATAAAGCACAGGCGATGCTTAATGCATTGGAAGATACGGCTTTAAGCAAAGTGGAAGAGGCACGTATGCAAGCGCAGTTAAAAGCTCAAACAATCCAGAAAGCGTACCTTGAAAGCATGACGCCAAAGACGGAGCCTCCATCGCCTGTTAATGAGACAAATGCCTCAATCATCGATTTGATTGAAGTAAAAAGCATCATCGCGACGCCAGCGCGTACGATGGCTTGGGTCTCGCTGCAGGGGCAAACCGTGCCAGTACAGCAACACGCCAATATCCAAGATATTCGAGTGGTTGATATCCAACCAGGAGCCATTCAATTCAAAGACGCCAAAGGGCGCCTGCACACCAAATTTGTGGCCGCTACCGTGAACAAAAAGGAAAAAGAACATGATAAACGAACACGCTGACGTGCTCATCAGCGATGAACTGAAGTCCATATACTTTGAATCACAAGACACGGTGTTAACCGAAGAAGGCGTCCTACTCACTTGTAACCTTGACAGTAACGCGATTGAAAAAATCAAGCAGGTGATAGCCACGCACTATCAAGACTACCCCTCCCTGCTGGGTAAAGTCTTAAAGGTAGTGCATACCGATGCGCTGACCATTACAGAGATGATTGAGCGATTGACTCGGCAAGTTCAGGGGCCTCGATGGGATGATAAAACCCTGTCAACCATAGGGCGAGACGTGGTCGATATGCTGTCGAAGACGGTCGAACGGGGCGCCTCTGATATACACATTGAACTGTATGCTAAAGAGACGCGCTTGCTTATTCGAGTCGATGGCCGATTGGTTGAATTGAGAAAGGCGATCCCTGAATACGAGTATGGCAATAACCTTATTGGGTATCTGTTTAATGAGAAAGCCCAAGATACCGATGGGGATTTCTACGTCAACAAGACGAACAATGGCCGTATCGTGATGGAGTTGGACACCCCGTATAAAGACGAAAACGGGGAGACTCACTGGGTAAAACGCGACACCCTTTGGCGCATCAGCTACATCTATGCCAAAGACAAAGGGGGGCAAGCCACGCTGCGCTGGCTCAATAAAGACCTCACCATTCCCAAGTTAGATAGTCTCGGTTGGGAACCCGGTCATGTCGCGGCGATGCGCGCTTTTATGCGTTCAGCCAGTGGGGCGTGCTTGATGGCTGGACAAGTAGGCTCGGGGAAAACCACGGCAATAGCGAGTGCCCTCAGTGAAGTGAAAGATTCGGGACGGGCAATCAACACCATTGAAGATCCGGTGGAGGTCGATATCGGGGTGATGCAAACCTCCGTGCAAGGGGATAATGATGAATTGGATGCTCTCGTTCGATTGCTGCTTCGTCATGACGGAGACATTGAATTCCATGGGGAAATGCGTACTCAAGCGGGGGCGATGGCGGTGTGTCGTAAAGCGGAAACCGGTCAACTGATGTTGGCCACGCTGCACACTTCCAGTGCATCGGGCATTGCGCACACGATGAATGAGCAAATGGCGGTGCCATTGGCTCTTATCACGGCGCCGGACTTGATGAAATTGTGGATATACCAAACTTTGGTCAGAACCTTATGTCCTCATTGTTCTCTCACATTAGCGCAGGTGCAAGCCCATTGGACCCCTAATGAACGAGTGCAATTTGAGCGTTGGCAAAGCGTTTATGAAGGCTCAGAGACCCTTCGTTTTCGGCGCCGTGAAGGGTGTGAACATTGTATCGAGGGAGAGAAAGGGCGCACCAGTTTGGTGGAAATGATCGTGCTCGACGATGAAGACCGGCACTACATCATCAAGAAGGATTACCTCAATTGGGGCGAGGCGCTGAAGAAAAAAGGCTTTAAGAGCGTGCTTGACCACGCAAACCTCAAAATAAATCGAGGTGAGGTTGACCTGTTCACGGCCTCTGAGCGGGTGAATGGGCTCTTTGAACAAGCGGCCTCTTCGGTCTATGCGACGTTTTTTGAGGAGGCACGATGAAGAAAAAAGCGCAGCTGGCCATGCTCGATAAAATCGAGCGACTGTCCAACGCGGGCCTGAAGCAAAAAGACATTGCGACGCTGCTTAAACTTCATGGCAGTCAGGATGAAAAACGAGCTGGAGAACATTGCTTAACTACCATCGGTCGAGGTCAAGGGTTCAGTTTGGGGCTTAAATCGTGCCTTTCTGAAAGTGCCTACTTGTGTTTGAGTGCGTCTGAAAATGTGGGTGATTTCACTCAGGGGCTGCGAGATGCGATAGGCGCCCTAGAAGTGGATGAAGCCAGTGGTGCTGCGTTAGTTAAAGTCTTTATCAAGCCGTTATTGGGTCTGTCTGCTGCCCTTTCTATGAGTGCAGCATTGGCCGCGTTTGCTTTCCCTATGCTTGCTGAGCAAGGGCCGCGGCAACGCTGGGGCGTGATATCGAGCAGTGCGGAAAGTTTTGGATTGTTCTGGCTTAATCACGGGCTGACCTTCATTGCTCTTTTGATGATAGGCATCATTGTCGTGACGTTGTCACTGAGTCGTTACACGGGCGCGGCCAGGCATTGGATTGATGCTTGGCCTGTGTATCGGCAATATCGCTACATTCAATGCACGAACTTGCTCACGAGTGTGGCCCATCAAATCTTAGTGGGTAACAGCATCAAATCGGCGCTGGAACACTACGATAATCACCCCTCGGCATACATGAATGGTCACATTAAAAGGATGCTCAGCACCATCTCACGAGGCAAAACCAACGTCGGCGTCATTTTCGATTCAGGTCTGATGGATACGGCGGAACTCGATATGCTGAAAATGCTCAGTGAAACCGGTGATGCCCCCATCATCTTAAAAAAGAGCGCAGAGATACACGCGACCCAATTACTGCTTGAAATGAGTCGATTGAAAACGTGGGGCTCACGTTTTTTGTTTCTCTGCGTTGTATTGATAGTCGCTTGGATGGCTCTTGGAGCCGGTACGCTGGCGTTCGATATGGCCACGAATTTGAAACTGAAATGAACTGAAAAAAGGAAACACACATGAAATCACAACATTGTTATGTTCAACGTCAACGCGGGGCAATCAGCGCCGAGTTTGCCATGGTGGCGGCTTTCATTGTCATTGCGCTCATCTTTATTGTTTCACAGGCACCCAAACTGGTGTTTAAGATAAATGAAATGCGTTTTGTTTCTCAAGCCAGTGAAATTTCGCAAGAAGCACAAGCTTGGAAGAAGTTTCGGCCCAATTTCAAAGGCGTCACTATTAAAGTGGTGTGTGAGGATGGCTCGCTAAGTAAAAGCATTTGTGGTGCTGCAAATGACGGCAAAGCGACTAACCCATTTGGTGGAGACTGGATATTAGCGGCCCCTGAGAGCAATCTTGGAACTATTGCTGTGACCGGCAAAATTCCTAATGAGACGGACAAGAAAAAAATCACCAGTGTGGCTAACGCCATTGCGCCCTCTACTCGAAGTAATTGCATGAGCGGGAGCAACTGCAGTAGCTTAACGGTTGGCGCTGATTCCTTGACTATGATTTATTAATATGGCGCAGCGCGGTTTTCTAAGCGCTGAACTCGGTCAATATCTGCTTCTTATTTCACTTCTTTCCCTTCTTGTTGTTCCCCTCGCCCGCTATGGCAACCAGTTACTCAGTGCCTGGCACATTGAGCGTGCAGTCCATCGATTAATTGATAAGAGTCAACAGCACTATGCTAAGTCGGTGTTGATGTCTCGCTGTTTGACTCAAACAAGGCTGTCAATGCAAGTGCTTGGGGAAGTCGCGCAACAAAACGGGGTGACTTATGACGTGAGTTACCTGCAAAGTGGGGTGCCTCGCACCCCACCCAGCGCCATTGTTGTTAGCGTCACATTAGATCAATCCATGAAAGGGCTGATAAACCGATTTCAAGCCGATGTCATTCAAGGGGCCACGTTGCAGTTTTACGCCCCACTTCGTTTCACGCTCCCCGACTTTCAGCAATTGAATATCGAAACGGGATGCATTCGTTAAAAGGACCATCATGAACTTACGTCATAAACAGCACGGCTTTGCGCTGATCATGGGGGTACTGATTATCCTCACGATTGTCGGTGCGGGCAGCATGGCCATTGCTGAATACACACAAAAAAAGCGCATTCTTAATAATGCGGAGTCATTTTATAACCGAGTACTGTATTTACGGCGTCAGATGCACGCTTATGCCCATGATAAATACACCGCGGGTTTTAGTATCAACAGTGCAGGCTTGTTTCCATTTAACTTAAGCGACTTAGAAGGTAAGTATGTACCGGCATGCAGCACGGCCGACAATCGTCGCGGTTTGTGCATGAAAATCAATCAAACGCCATGGGGCACGATTGAAAGAAATGATTATCGAGTAGTTGAAATCAAACCAAGTCAAGGGGAGAGCTATTACCGGGCTGAAATTGATTTGAAATTGCCGAGTAAAACCGATGAAACGCTTCGCTATGAACGAAACACAACGATATCGATGCTGGCTCAACTGCCCAACATTCAATATGACGACACCAGTAACATGATCAAGGTCAGGGTGGACAGGCCCGACAAAGCGTTCGGCTATGAATCGCTGGTTAAGCGTAGCGGTGACTCTACTTTGCTGGGAGATTGGGATGTCGGTGGTCAGCATGCCATCACGAATGCGCGAGATGTGACGATAGCGAATGATGACGGCACTCAGAAGTTAGTCAGTCGGGGGCTCTCGAACGTTTATACCGTGGAGCATGGCGACAAAGTGAAAAAACCATCATGCCCGAAAGACCTGAATCCCCGTATCGATTTGGGATTGGGCTATGTCCGTATTGAGTCCGATTATCAACTGATTGGTAGTCAAAAGCCTCATATTGTATCTGAAACGACCTCTGACTGGGAAATAGGTTTGGCACTTAGAGTTAAGAACATCATCACTAATGAAATTGGCACTCAGTCAACAGGTAATGTGCTTGCAGTAACACAATGTAAATAATAGGAAAGATTATGAAAATACAGTCGGCATTAATTTCAATTATGCTTTTTACGCCCTTGGCTGTTGCCAAAGTAACTTACAACGATGCGATGGAATCTAGTGCAGACTTTTATGAGTCAAATAATGAAACCTCTACATCACCTATCAACACAGGTCTAACTCCAGGTGAAACACAAAGCGATATTCGCAGCGGTAATCAACTAGGTCATTGGGTAAAAACTGGCTCAGAAGTAATGACATTTGGCGATGCGGGAGCCTATGCCAGTAATCCCATTCCCCCTTCTAGCATTGGTCAGGAATGCTTGCTTGGAGCAAAAGGGTGGATTGCCAATGAAAAAATAGGAAACAGAGAGGTGTGCGCTCATCAAACGAGTGGCCATTGCGATGTATGGAATACCGAGAGATTTAGTTATTTATCGCGCGATGAGGGTTACAAAGCCGAGTGCCAATAAGGATATAAGACGCGTTCAAGTTGACGTGTGATCACTTGCTCATATGTCGATCCTGAATAAGAAACAATGCATTAGAACAAAAGATCATAGAGAAAACATCGAGATAACATGCATCATATGGTATCGTTTGCTTATTATCTCAATCATGGAGAGTGAAGAGATGAAACGAATTCTATCAATATTCGCGTTGGCCTTGATGTCCAGTGCGTCCCATGCTGTCGTCAATGGCGAGAGTGTGAACTGGCTTGAACATGACGATTTGGTGCGCTTAGACAGTCAAGTACTAAATAAACGGGGGCAATGCAGCGGGACTTTGTTAGCTGGTAAGTTTGTATTAACGGCGGCCCACTGCCTTGAAAAAGCAGATAACGTCGATACCATCACTACGGCAACAGATGAGACGTATACGGTTGCAGAACGGATCATGCATCCTAACTATGACCCAGTGCCTGACTGGAATAATGAAGATATTGGTTTGATTCGTTTAGCTAACTTGGCGCAATATACATCGACATCGAGATTGAAAACACTTAAGCAAACGCCTGCCAAAGGTTATCAATTCATGGTTCAAGGCTTTGGTGGAACTTACGATAGCGACGCTCCTGTAAATCAGGTTCCTTTTACTTTTGATCATGCGCATTGGGTTTACAGTTATCACTGGTATTCGAACCAAGTTAATGAGGCGCATACGACTGGCGGTGATTCAGGAGGCCCGTGGCTTAATCAAAATGGTGAAATTGTTGCCGTACACAAGGGTAGTGTCTTACATTTTGGTAGCACCCGAGATGATGATACCCGCGAAACCTACGGTACAGATTTACATTATGCTCGTGATTTTATACTTGATACCATTAATGGCTGGCATTACCCAACAAATATAGTCGTTAATGGTCAAGGTAAAATAACATTACAATCGCTTCATCGAATGGGCTCTGAGCCTGATTTGGCCAATTCTTATAGAGTAGAAGGAGATGTCGAAATCCTACCATCTAGTTCTTGCATGAATACTATAACGTCATTTTCAGTATGCGAGTTGAGTATAAAAAGCACAGGCGGAACAGGAAAAGTTTATTTATCTGAGGATGAAATCATCGTCGTCAATAAAGAAATCAAGCAGCCAACAAATGGTGGCGTCAAGGAACCTCAAAGTTCTGGTTCAAAAAGCGGAGGCTCAATAGGCTTTGGTGCTC
>NZ_BJXJ01000072.1 GCF_007990935.1 Vibrio sagamiensis NBRC 104589 | reverse complement strand
AGAAACCTTGCAATGCAAGGTTTTGTCAAATCTACAGACTGTAGAAAATAGGGGTGTAGCTCCAATTGGCAGAGCAGCGGATTCCAAATCCGCGTGTTGGGAGTTCGAATCTCTCCACCCCTGCCACATTTAGAAAGCTCATATCGAAAGATATGAGCTTTTTTATTGCCTGTAATTTTATATCGATAGATATAGTAGTTGATTGGTGCAAAAACCTGTAACGTCTAGTAAGTACAATAAGTGACGCCTGTAACTTTTTTAATATCACAAATATAATAACGTTTATCTCTTGTAATTTTCTAATTATTTATCAATTATCTATAACAAAGGTGGCGACAATATGGCCATTAATTATTAAGGGGAAATTATGGGACAAGCTGCTATTTTAGGTTTTATTGCATTGGGTGGTGCACTTGGTGCCTGTTCCCGTTACTTAGTTTCTGAACTTTGTGTCATGCTATTTGGTCGTGGCTTTCCATACGGTACGCTTACGGTAAACGTTGTTGGTTCGTTTATTATGGGCCTATTAATCGCTGCGTTTGAGACAGAACTGTTGACTACTGACCCATGGCGTCAAATCATTGGTTTGGGCTTTTTGGGGGCACTCACAACCTTTTCTACCTTTTCGATGGACAACGTGTTGCTTATGCAGCAGGGTGCTTTCTTAAAGATGGGACTAAACGTTGTGTTGAATGTCGTATTAAGCATTTCTGCTGCATGGCTTGGCTTTCAGTTATTAATACGCAGCTAAAAAAATAGGTAAATTTTATTCAAGTTGACTTGGTTTAACCAAGTCGTTTTTATATACTGATTCTACTTGTCGGAGTGCCATAAGGCTGAGACCGTTAATTCGGGATCCGTTGAACCTGATCAGATTAGAATCTGCGAAGGGAACAGGAGAAGAGATCACTATATTTCCCTGCCAGTGATCTATCTATATTCAAGCAACACATTTGTGGTTGTCTTGGAACCTCTTGTCGCATCTTTCCGCCAAGCATTTTTATCCAAACTAATTACAAAGCAAGGAAAAATGCTATGTCGAGTCGCAAGCAAGCCAGACTGGAAGCAAAACAGTTCATTGATACACTCTCGGTACAACCCTACCCAAATTCAAGCAAAGTTTACATAGAGGGTTCACGTCCCGATATACGCGTGCCAATGCGTGAAATATCACTCGCCGACAGCCTTATTGGAGGCACAAAAGAAGCGCCTATTTTCGCCCCTAATGAGCCAGTACGCGTTTACGACACCTCTGGTGTATACACAGACCCAAATCATACTATAGACCTTTACAGCGGTTTACCTAAGCTTAGAGAAGGGTGGATTGCAGAGCGTGCCGATACTGAACTACTTGATGAAGTAAGCTCGGTATACACCAAAGAGCGCCTAGAAGATGAAACGCTAGATGATCTTCGCTACGGTAACTTACCGCGTATTCGACGTGCCAAAAGTGGGCAGTGCGTAACTCAATTGCACTATGCTCGCAAAGGCATTATCACCCCAGAAATGGAATATATCGCCTTGCGTGAAAATATGGGCCGTGCTCAATATCGTGATGAAGTGCTAAATCAACAGCATCCGGGTCAAAGCTTCGGAGCGAATCTTCCCAAAGACATTACCGCAGAGTTTGTGCGCAAAGAAGTCGCCGAAGGTCGTGCTATTATCCCTTCTAATATCAATCATCCAGAATCCGAGCCAATGATTATTGGACGTAACTTTTTGGTCAAAGTAAACGCCAATATTGGTAACTCATCGGTGACGTCTTCGATTGAGGAAGAAGTAGAGAAGCTCGTCTGGGCAACGCGCTGGGGTGGCGATACTGTCATGGATCTCTCTACTGGACGTAATATTCATGAAACTCGCGAGTGGATTCTACGCAATAGTCCTGTTCCTATTGGTACCGTACCTATGTACCAAGCGCTGGAGAAGGTGAATGGGGTTGCAGAAAATCTTAATTGGGAAGTGATGCGCGATACTCTAATTGAGCAAGCTGAGCAAGGGGTAGATTATTTCACTATCCATGCTGGCCTATTACTTCGCTATGTACCAATGACAGCAAAACGTGTTACCGGCATCGTTTCTCGTGGCGGTTCTATCATCGCTAAATGGTGTTTAGCGCATCACCAAGAAAGCTTCTTATACACTCATTTCCGAGAGATCTGTGAAATTTGCGCTAAGTATGATGTGGCACTTTCTCTCGGTGATGGTTTGCGTCCAGGTTCGGTTGCCGATGCTAACGATGAGGCGCAGTTTGCTGAGCTTCGGACCCTTGGTAAGTTAACCAAGATTGCATGGGAATACGATGTTCAGGTGATTATCGAAGGCCCTGGTCATGTTCCAATGCACATGATCAAAGAGAACATGCAAGAGCAGTTAGAGCACTGCCACGAAGCTCCGTTCTACACTCTTGGTCCACTGACGACAGACGTCGCCCCTGGTTACGACCATATTACTTCAGGTATTGGCGCTGCTATGATTGGCTGGTATGGCTGTGCGATGCTTTGCTACGTAACTCCTAAAGAGCATCTCGGCTTACCAAACAAAGAAGACGTGAAGGTAGGTATGATCACTTACAAGCTTGCTGCGCACGCTGCTGATTTGGCTAAGGGACACCCTGGTGCACAAGTTCGTGATAACGCACTTTCGAAGGCACGCTTTGAGTTCCGCTGGGAAGACCAATTCAACTTGTCACTCGACCCAGATACCGCGCGCGCTTTCCATGATGAAACCTTGCCTCAAGAGTCTGGAAAAGTTGCTCACTTCTGTTCCATGTGCGGCCCTAAGTTTTGCTCGATGAAGATTTCACAAGAGGTACGAGAGTACGCGAAAGACACTGAGCAAGTTGCTGCGGACCAAGCTATCTCGATCAAAATGCTTGATGATCCTCTTGAAGGAATGCGTCAAAAATCGCAAGAGTTTAGAGATACAGGTTCTGAGTTATACCACCCAGCAGCACATGCCAAGGTAAGTGACTAATGCGCAAAATCCTTATTCCGTCATCGTTAATTGAACTAACAGGTTTAGTTCAGCAATGTTTATTGTTGGCGAAAGAACAGGGTTTTAGCATTGAAGACATTGAGTTGGGTGTGAGCTCAACTCAATCTATTCAGCTTGTTCGCGACCAACAGACCACACACATAACGACCGATCTTATTAATGGTTATGATTCTGAGCATGAGAGTTCATTTGTGCTCTATTACCGCTCTGCTTTATCGGTAGAAGCGTGTGCTAAGCAACCGTCGAAAGCGATTTATATTGGCATTGCTGATACGCAGGTATCCGATGAAAAGGAGCAAGTGCTTCAGCTTGATATCTGGCGTCATCCAATTAACAACGAAGTGAGAGCGCTTTCTGTTAAGTCCAAACTTAAAGCAATGTTCGCTCCCGAACATCACCTTGCTTGGACAGTAACGCTGACAGTACTTGATTTTCCTATCGAAGACGCGTTAACACTTGCTCGAGGAATGCTAACTCAACAAGCGAATGTTTCACGTGAAACACTGTTGAATGACAACCTTGACGAGGGACGATCTACTCAGTGGGCTGATCAATTTGATTATTTCCCCACACCTGTACTGGAAGATAACCGACTCGGTATTCAAGTTGGTTGGTCAGCACAAGGAGAGTGCATTAGCTTTCCAACGTTAACTAAGCAAAGTCTGGGGCTCTACCCAGTCGTTGATGATGTCGCTTGGATTGAACGTTTACTGCTTTTAGGCATTAACACGATTCAACTACGAATCAAGAACCCACAACAAGCCGACTTGGAACAACAGATCATTCGAGCAATTGAGCTAGGTCGTCACTATCAAGCACAAGTATTCATCAATGACTATTGGCAGTTGGCAATCAAGCATGGCGCCTATGGCGTTCACCTAGGACAAGAAGACATAGAAGAATCGAATTTGGCTCAGATAACTAAAGCTGGCATTCGTCTAGGTCTTTCTACTCATGGTTATTATGAGCTACTGCGCATCGTACAAATTCATCCTAGTTACATCGCGCTAGGGCATATCTTTCCAACCACCACCAAACAGATGCCATCGAAACCACAAGGTTTGGTGCGTCTGGCATTGTATCAAAAGCTAATTGAAAGCATTCCTTATGCAAACACAGAGTCGGCTTTTCGTCCTTCAAAAGGCAAAATAGTGAGTAGCGATTTACTCGGTTTTCCGACGGTCGCAATTGGTGGCATTGACCAATCTAACGCTGACCAAGTGTGGCAAACGGGTGTTTCTAGTTTGGCGGTTGTGCGTGCTATTACGTTGGCAGAATCACCTCAGTCCGTTATCGAGTTTTTTGCACAACTGATGAAGGCAAGACAACTAACGTTTACTGATCAGAATGGTGAATTGACGGATACCAAGAGAGGCGAGCATGCTCACGGATAAGCAGTTCCTTCGCTATCAGCGCCAAATCGCTCTTCCCGAAATTACTGAAGGTGGGCAAGAGCGTTTGAGCAAATCGCATGTGCTGATCATCGGTTGTGGTGGGTTAGGCAGTGCAGCGAGTTTGTACTTGGCATCAGCGGGCGTAGGTAAATTGGTTGTGGTTGATGATGATGAAGTTGAGAGCAGTAACCTACAACGTCAGATCATTTATCGTGAACAAGACCTCCAAGTTGCCAAAACAGAAGCGACTGTAAAGCAACTCACTGAACTAAATTCTATGATTCAAATTCGTGCTCTCAATAAGCGATTAGATAAAGCACAGCTGCAGCTTGAAGTGATGCTAGCGGATATGGTTTTGGACTGCACCGATAACATGCCAACGCGCCAGCTAGTTAACCAAGTTTGTTTCGAACAAAATACGCCGCTCATCTCAGCGGCGGCAATTGGTTGGCAAGGGCAATTCGCTGTCTTTGATTACCAAATACCAAGTGAACAAGAAGCGCAGAATATAGCGTGTTACCGCTGTTTGTATCCGTTCGATGAATTACCACAAAGTCAAAAGTGCAGTGAGAGCGGTGTTGTCGGCCCGGTGGTTGGTACACTTGGCAATTACCAAGCGATAGCGGCAATTCAAAAACTGGCGACGGGAAAGTTTCATGTTGAGACTACCAAGCTGCATCTGTTTGATGGATTGAAACTGCAATGGCAAACCATAGCGATAAGCCAAGATAAACAGTGCCAAGTTTGCGCTCAAATTTAGCTTACGAGTAATGGGTAGAACTATGAGAGTTGGAAGCAATGATCTTATCAGAACAAAAAACAACACAAATGAACGCTGCTGACTTGGTTGTGATCACCATTGTCATCAATGACCAGTCGCATCAAGTTGCCAGTGAGTCGAATCTACAGCAAATCATTAGTCAATTTGCGCTGCCTGAAATGGGCTGTGTGTTTGCAATTAATAACAAGATTGTGCCGCGCAGTGAGTGGGCTAGCACAATTCTTTCACAGGGAGATAGAATCTCTTTGTTTCAAGCGATCGCAGGGGGTTAACATCGATGCTTAACATTGGTGATAAACAATTCGAATCAAGGCTGTTCACGGGAACAGGGAAGTTTGCCAACAGCCGATTGATGGCAGAAGCGATTCAAGTGTCGGGTTCTCAACTTGCGACTATGGCGTTGAAGCGTGTGGATGTGAACGACCCACAAGACGATATCTTACTGCCGTTAGTTAAAGCGGGGGTGAACTTATTGCCGAACACCTCAGGTGCAAAGAATGCTAAAGATGCAATATTTGCTGCGCATTTGGCTCGAGAAGCGTTGGGTACCAACTGGCTAAAGCTGGAAATTCATCCAGACCCGAAGTACTTGATGCCTGATCCTATTGAGACACTTGCAGCCGCTGAGCAGCTGGTTCGTGAAGGATTTATTGTACTTCCTTACTGTCATGCCGATCCGGTTCTGTGTAAACGATTGGAAGAAGCAGGCTGCGCTGCAGTCATGCCATTAGGTGCGCCGATTGGTTCCAACAAAGGGATAGTATCTCACGATTTCCTAGAGATCATTATCGACCAAGCTAATGTTCCAGTGGTTGTCGATGCGGGTATTGGCGCTCCTTCACATGCCGCGCGTGCGATGGAAATGGGTGCGGATGCTGTGCTCGTCAATACCGCGATCGCAACTTCGAGCAGCCCCGTTGCGATGGCTAAGGCATTTAAGTTGGCGGTAGAGTCGGGGCGTATGGCTTATGAAGCCGGTCTGGCTAGTAAGGTTTCTCAGGCGGTTGCGTCGAGTCCACTGACGTCATTCCTAGACGAGCTTTAGTCCTAGATTAGTTTAGCTATTAAGCGAGGAAAACATGAGTTTCGTTGAACAATTTAAGCAGCTTAATTGGGATGACATTTCGATGTCGATCTACGCGAAAACAGCACAAGATGTTGAGTGGGCATTGAATAAACCCAAGCGTGATTTGGAAGACTTTAAAGCGCTAATTTCACCCGCAGCTGAAGCGTACTTAGAGCAAATGGCGCAGTTATCATACTCGGCAACTCGCAAGCGTTTTGGTAATACCATGTCGCTTTACATTCCATTGTACCTTTCTAACTTGTGCGCCAATGCCTGTACTTATTGTGGCTTCTCAATGGAGAACAGAATCAAGCGTCGTACCTTGAATCGGGACGAAGTGACTGCAGAAGTTGAAGCCATTAAACGCATGAAGTTCGATAGCGTATTGCTGGTGACTGGCGAACATGAGACAAAAGTTGGAATGAAATACTTCCGCGAAATGGTGCCGATGATTAAACAACGCTTTAACTATTTGTCGATGGAAGTACAGCCGCTAGATCAAGACGAATACGCTGAGCTCAAGACATTGGGTTTGGATGCGGTGATGGTCTATCAAGAAACGTATCATCCTTCGACGTATGCCGAGCACCATTTGCGTGGTAATAAGAGGGATTTCGAATACCGATTGGATACACCCGATCGCCTCGCAAAAGCGGGCATCGATAAGATCGGTATTGGCGCATTGATAGGATTGGAAGAGTGGCGTACAGATTGCTTCTATGTGGCAGCGCACTTGGACTATCTTGAGCGCACATATTGGCAGACTCGTTACTCGATTTCTTTCCCGCGTTTGCGTCCTTGTGAGGGAGCCAGTTCTTCAAACGGAAAGCAGCCAAAATCAGTCATGACGGATAAGCAGCTTGTTCAGTTAATTTGTGCTTATCGTTTGTTGAATCCAGAAGTGGAGTTGTCGTTATCGACTCGTGAGTCGCCTAAGTTTAGAGATAACGCATTGCCGTTAGGCATCACCAGTATGTCTGCGGCATCGAAAACTCAGCCGGGTGGTTATGCGATGGATGATGTTGAACTCGAGCAATTTGAGATCAGTGATGAACGAAGTGCTTGCTCTGTGGAAGATATGATTCGAGCCAAAGGCTTTGACCCAGTATGGCGAGATTGGCACTCGGCGTATTCTGGTTAAACTACGAATAAAGTCACAGGTCATAATTATGTTTCACGTGAAACAGAAGTGTTGAAATAAGAAAAGGGTTGACGAAAAACGCTAACCCTCTATTTTTTCTAGTTTCTAGTTTCTAGTTTCTAGTTTCTAGTTTCTAGTTTCTAGTTTCTAGTTTCTAGTTTCTAGTTTCTAGT
>NZ_BJXJ01000071.1 GCF_007990935.1 Vibrio sagamiensis NBRC 104589 | reverse complement strand
ATACGGGGTTGTTGCAAAAATTGAAGATGTGACTGAGGTGCCTATCTGAGCACCTCTTTTAATGCGTAAATACCGAAGATATTGAAGAGTTCATCGGGGAAGGCAGATTTAACTCTATAAATGCTTTTTACACCTCTCTTGCACAAGCTAGTTTGGCCATAAAGGTAGCATCTAAGGGCATATCAGATGGCATGGTAATAATGCCTAACTCCACAGATTGTAATGCTAAATCATGCTTTTCATTTAACGAGCCTTTGATTGGCCATGACATGACTATGTGCCAAGCTTCACGAGCAAGTATAAGCATTGGGTTATCTGGTACTTCTTCTTGTTCTAATGCTTTACGCGCCTCTAGTTCCGCTTTTCCAATATTAGTTTTCCACCTATATAAGAATTGAATCGCTACCATTCTTCTACCTCGCATCACTGGAGCAAAACCAACATTGCCACTTTCAGCATCAGTATAAAACTCAAGTTCTTTACTTACTTCGATACATTCCATCATCTCTTTTATAGGCTTTTTAATACAGCGATCAATAAAAACTTTGTTCTGGCCATAACTCGTTTTTAACAGCTTACCCTTTTCATCTAACAAACCATACAAGCCATGCAAGGTTTCTATCGATTGTGGATGTAACGTTCCTTTGTCTTTAAAACGCGAAAGCAATGTATACAACCGTTTGGAGTGCTCAGATTTAAGACCACGAAACGCTCTGTGATTAATCTGCGCATGCCCTGCTGAATAATCAATATAGGCATTGATCAATTCTGAGTTTGGAACAATAGATAGTTCCCCTTTTTGATATTTAACTCGCGCAAAAAGTGGAATGAAATCAAATTCTTTATCTTTATCATTGTTCACACCTACTTTACGGCTAGATAAGCGATCTGCGACAGGTCGTAATGTTGGATAAAGTTGCTTAGAACTTAAACCAAACCATTCTTTGAGAACGTCGGAACTGAAGGTATAACGAGGTGCATGTATGTCCCGCTTCTCAAGAAAATCTGTCCAATGCTCTTTATGAAGTCGAGACAGGAACAGCGCCATCATATCATGCTCCCGAGCCGTTAGGCCCAATTGACTGAAAACAAGTTCATGACTCTTTTTAAAAAACTGTTGGTGCAACTCACTCGAATTCTCCGTCATCACCTGATAACGTTTATCCAAAGACTCGGTCATAAAAATCTGTCCCTATGGTCACATATTCTTAGTGTATAAGTATAGAATACTAAATTCATGTTACCAAATACCAGAAAATCTTCACCAAACACTAAATTTATGTGACCGTATGGGCAAGTAAGTACTTGAGACTAAGAATTAGTGACCTTAAGACTAAGAAAAAGATCACAAAAACTAAAATAAAGTGACCATAGACTAAAAAAATGTAACCATTAATGCTTAAAACACTAAATACTTGTGACCTTTAGACTAATAAACTGTAACCATTAACTATGTAAGATACTGTCTATAAAGAATTATTCCCAACTTATAGATCTTTATAGATCTCTTATAGAGATCATATAGAAATATATATAGTGTTATATAGGCTGTGGATTGTGGATAACTCTTCGAGTTAACACACAATCCCACAGCTTTAAGACATAATTTTCCTATATGAATTAATTTTTTAATTAAAGATCATTTTAAAACAACATAAATAAACCTTATGCCACACTTGCTAACAATCTAAGAAGAACCTATCATATACTGCATATCCATACAGTATATATTTATGATTACATTTGACACTTTTGTGCAAGCTGGAATTACAGGCTTTGAAAATCCCACGATTCGCTTTAGGAAAAAGCCACTCAACCTACAAACGTTGTTCGTCAATAGTCATTCGTCGATGAAGTTAGTGCCTGCCGAAAATACTCACGAAGATCTCGGCATTGCCAAAGGAGACTGGTTACTTATAGACAACGCCCTACAGCCATTGTATACCGACATCGTTGTATTCGAGCAACATGGAGAGAGCCACATCGCTCGTTGGAGCACGTTATGTCATGAAGTTTCGGCATCAGCCAAAGAATGGGATGATTTATATTTGATGGGTGTCATCACCCTGTCTATTCACCATTTCAGACAACCACCTCCATTACCCTTGCACCAAAATTTAACCGAGTTAGATTTACATCAACTGATCATCACCCAAGAGTATTCTACGATTTTGTGCCGTGCTGCAGGTTTGTCTATGATGCCGTTTATTTGGGACCATGATATCTTACTATTAGAACGTCATTTGAAGGCAGAGAACGAAGATGTCGTGGTTCTGTCCTTAAACAATGATTTAGTCGTAAAGCGCCTTGATCTCTCTCGAAGAGCTTTGTACTCAGATAACCCCCAATTTAGGCCCTATCCCCTTACTCAAGACGATTATATCCGCTTACACGGTGTGGTTCGACGCAGTTTACGATTACATCGAGCAATTATGGTTAATTTATGATCTGCTTGATAGATGGTACACGTTTACCAACACAGGTGATTTCTGAAATAAATCTGGAAAGATATAATTGATAAGGCTTGGAAGCCTTTTCCAGAAAAACAGATTTTTAGGGCTGTTTTTCCTAAAAAATTGAGTCTTTATAATACCAATTTCCAGAAAATAGTCACTTCCCAAAGGTAAGGTTTATTTGGGCTTTAGCCTATTGGATAAACTCTATAATTCAATGGTGATAGAGGTTCTTACACTATTGAGAAACAGATAACGTCGTATATTGTTTCTGCCCCATTATTGTTTTAGCCAAAAACTCGCTGATCGTTGGCGTTCAGAGCTGCCATAAATAAAACTAATATCTTGACCGATAGAAATATGCCTATTTACTGAATTTTAATTTTTATATGGATATTTAACCATTTTTAATAATCTAATAAAAAATCAATAATCAGATTAGGTATTAAGAAAGTGATTTTAACAGTCTGAATTGGCAATTTTAATTTTTTTATGTTTATTCGATATTGCTTTTGGTGAAAATGGCTAAATATGGAGTAATTTTATAGGTTAGATTGACACGGTGATAAGACTTCTTTTGGGTGATAGACTTCGGATATTTATGTTTATCGGTGAGTAATTTACCGTTTAACTCCTAGTTTTTATAAGAGCCTAATAGTATGGTAGATGGTTTGAATTTCACATTTAATGTTTCTGGATTCTCAGAGACGTTGAAAGTCGAAAGTTTTCTAATGACGGAAGCGGTATCTTCTCCTTTTGAAATAAATCTGACGGTGTTGTCTGAAGGTGATGCCATTACATTTAATATGTTAAGCCGAAAAATGGGTGTACTAAAGTTATTTGGTCAAGGTATAGGAGCTTCTCGCCAATTTAACGGCAGCATCTCTCAACTTCGTTATTTAGGTACTGGTCGCCGTTTCTCTCGTTATCATATTACCCTCGTACCAAACCTCTGGTTTCTCACTCAGCGCCAAGACTGTCGTATTTTCCAGATGCAAACAGCTCCCGACATTATTCGTCAGGTCTTTGATGACGCAGGTATGAGTGATTACCGTTTCGAATTGTCAGCGCAATACGAAGCTAAAGAGTATGTTCTCCAATATCGTGAGAATGATCAGCATTTTGTGCAGCGACTAATGGCAGAGCATGGCCTTTGGTATTACTTTGAGCACAGCGAAACTGAACACACGATGGTCATTGCTGACAGCAATGATGCGATACCAGAACTCATCAGCTCATCCATTAATGCTTCTTATTCAGGGCCTGTGGTTTATCACGCGCAAGGAGGAGGCATCCCAGACCGTGAACATATCTTTGACCTTGAGCAAATCCATCGAACTCGTACTGGGTCGGTGAGCTATTGTGACTACAACTATCTCACACCGAAAATCCCACAAGAACAAAGTGCCAAGATAGGTCCAAATTTTGATTTGCAGCGTTATGATTACCTAGGTCGTTATTCCGCCCCAAATTTAGGTCAACAGCGTGCAAAGGAATGGATGTCCGAGTACACAGTAGATAGTCATCAGATTGAAGGCGTGAGCGATATTATGCGTCTTACGGCTGGTTACGGATTTGAAATCAGTAAGCACCCTCGTTACGCTATTAATCGCGATTACTTCATATTGTCGGTTGTGCATAGTGGTTTCAATCCAAGTGTAAATGAAGAGGAATCAAGCGATGAGCCGATGACTTATCATAATCAGTTTGTCTGTATTCCTAGAGATATAACTTTTCGTGCACCTAAAATGGTTTCCCCTACCGTTGATGGACCTCAAACAGCTGTTGTGGTTGGTCCAGAAGGAGAGGAAATCTACACCGATGATTATGGTCGCATCAAAGTGCAATTTCATTGGGATCGCTATGCAGAAAATAATGAATATAGTTCATGTTGGTTGCGTGTCAGTCAGTCAATGGCAGCACCAAGCTGGGGAGCTGTTTATTTACCTCGAATTGGTCATGAAGTAATTGTAACTTTTTTAGAGGGCGATCCAGACCGTCCGTTAGTGACAGGGGCTGTATACAACGGATTACATTCGCCTCCATATTCTCTTCCAGATAACAAAACCCGCACCGTTTTCAGAACTCAAAGCCACAAAGCGGAAGGTTATAATGAGATGTATTTTGAGGATGAAAATAACCAAGAAGAGGTTCATTTCCGTGCTCAAAAAGACATGAAAACCAAAGTACTCAATAATCGTTACCGAGACATAGGTAATGATGAGGAGTTAAAAGTAGGCAATAACCAAGAAAACAGAATTTTAGGTAACCGTAAAGAAGTCATTCATGGACATAAAACCTCCTTAACAAATCAAACTTTTATGGAACAAATCGATGAAGATGTTCATGTCACCTACAACGCAAATGAGAAAAAGCAAATTGCGAACAATCAAACACTGTCTATTGATGAAAACCGCCGGACGATGATTGGAAAAAGTACTTCATTAGATATTGAAGGAAACTCGACACTCGCCGTTTTAGATAGTCGCTCTGTAGATGTTGGAAGTGATGACTCACAACAAGTTGGTGCGAATCTCACGGTAGATGTTCAAGGCAATACGTCGATACGTTCAGATGGGGAAACGACCTATATTTCTGGAGAGGAAATTAAAGTTCAGGTTGGCTATGCAGGATTAATCCTAAAAAGCAGCGGTAAAATTCAGCTTTACGGGTCTTCGATTACGATTGATGGTGTAGCTGAGAGTATCGTTAAGGGGGGTAAAGTTGCTGTTAATCCGGATAAAGCTAGCTCTCGGTTTGTAGAAACCCCGCCATATAAGTCTTTTATGCGTTACAACCAACGTATTGTATTAAAAGATCAGTCTACAGGTGTTGTACATGCAAACAAGCAATACAAAATAGTCTTTGAAGATGGAAAGGAAATTTTTGGTAAAACTAACTACAAAGGTGAAACATCGCTGATAAATACAGGAGATTTAGAAGCTTCATTTGATCTTTACTGGAGAGAAATTTAATGAAAGATGATCTATGGATTCATGTTGGCAGCTCAAAAACAACAGATGCAAATGATAAAGAGCCAGTAGAGCTCAATGTTCCTGCAGGGAATATGTTCTGGGCTGATGACCAAAGTGGCCAAGATTTAGATATACAATTTGCTGTTAACGGTAAGAAAAGTCCGGTGTTGCCGAAAGAATTCAGTCCCAAGGCCACGTTGATCCCAAATACAGTTGAGGGCACATGTAAGTCTGTTGAAGTGTATGTGAACGGGCGAGGTTACACCGTAATAGATAGGGTGCCAACAGAAGCAATAAACGCCCCCGGGGATCTAAAAGCGGCAATAATGACATGCCCTGCTAAGCCCAAAAACCAAGACACGTTCATTAGACCTAATAGTGGTGATGTTAATGAAGAAACCATCACTATCTTAAAGGCAAGTGATAGTTTAGTACTTCCAGAAAACCAATTAGGTCAAGCTTATAATATAGACGAGCTGACAGAGGAGATGATTTCTGCACTTTATGACACTTTAGCAGAGAGTTCTTTGTTGGCGCTTGAAGTCTACGAGCACTTTGGTAATAGTAATAGGGATCAAAATGCGGCTGCTACAATGATGGTTCAAGCATATGAGCATGGTCAAGCTTACAAATATTACAAAAAAGAGTATGGACAGAAGCAAGCTATAGCTTACCTCAAAGAGCTTATAGTTGGAGGACGTTTCACGCTAAATCCAGTAAAAGAGTGGAAAGGTAAACTTGGTCTAGCATTTAAAGGAGATAGGAAAAGCCGTATATTTCTTACTGGCATTAGGTATGGCGTTCAGCATGACAAACTTCAGATAGTTAGCACCACCTTACAAATGGCGGAAGATTTACACTTGAAAAATTACAAAAACTACTGGGGCAGTGTGTTAGGCGATGCAATCCCTTTCAAAGGTACAAATATTATAACTTTTGTTTTTGTTGCATCATTTGATGTATATGAATTCTTTAAAAAAGATGTTGGAGAACAGAATATTGCTGAGTTTTTAGGTGCTTTAGGTATGACTACAGCAAAGCTTTTTACCGCTGGAGTTTTAGCTTCTATGATCTTATCCTTGCTTGTTTTATATTTAAGCAGCATTGAAGTGGTTCTTAGTGGAGGGGTTCTTTTATTAGCCATAGCAGGGGTGTCTTTTTTAGCTGGTTGGTTCGTTGATGAAGTAGATTCACATTTTGGCATTAAAGATAATGTTAAGTCGTTTTTAAAAGAAGCTTTTCCTAATTTAACTGTAGAAAATATGATAAATAAAAAAGAGCTCGATGAAAGTGATTACTACAGAAAAAGTTATTATAATCCAAAGTTGATGACGACAAAATGGTATTAGTTAGACTATATCTTATTAACTATTATTAAAGTTTTTTACAGGGCAATTAACCTATAAAAAATATAAATACATGACAGGTTGCGATTTTTATGGAAATTTATTCAGATAATAAATTAGATGTAGGTGTTAAAAGGTATTCTTTATTATTGCTGTTTTTTTGCTTTCTACCGTTTCAGATAGCGCATATAATTGGTTCTGAATATTATATCCCCAAGATTTATTGTTGGGCTATGCTTTTAATTACGGGCTCTGTACCAGTGTGCGTATTTACTAAGTTTGGGTTTGATTTAATTAAAAGAAAACTTGAATTCGGTTTGGTTTCACTACTAGGTCTTATTTTGAATTTTTCAGTAGCAATAATAGAGCCTGTAATTATTAGATCTAAAGAGATCTTTGATATTAACTTTTACATGTTCTCTGCTCTAATTGCTATGAATGTTCTTGGTTTTCTCTCTGGTATATTTTTTAGTAATAAAAATAATTTCCATAATAAAAAATATATTATCGTCAGAGGTGATGAAATTGAAGTTAGAGGTTCAGATATCTTTGGTTTGCTGAGTCTCCACAGAATGCCTTTCCTCAGAAAACCATTAAAGAAAGTGAGAAACGGTCTGTATATTGCAAGCTTCTTTATTGGGACTAGTGGTGCTGGTATCGCTATGGGAATGGCAGAAGTACTCAAACGTTCAGACATTGTAAGTGCTGAAATAGGGATTCATTCCGTAGTGTTTTTCAGTATTGGCATGCCAGTGCTGTTCACGTTCGGGATGTTGACTTATTCAATGGTGGCTTATTTTCTTGAGTGGCGGAAGTTGATTGCTGGCATAGAGAAAGAGTTTGGTGGGCATAAAATTATCTACAATGGTAGAAAAAAACCATACAAGAAAATTAGAGAGATATTAGATTCCCAAGAATAAATCGAAAAA
>NZ_BJXJ01000070.1 GCF_007990935.1 Vibrio sagamiensis NBRC 104589 | reverse complement strand
TCGCCCTAGCTCCAGAAATTTCTGATGAATTCACCAACTCGATGATCAAGGCCATCAACAACATGATGATGGACATGTTGGCCGCGATTTCTAGAAAGGATTATGAAGATAGACGTCGCCGCCAAAAGCAAGGCATCGAGAAGGCTATGAACGAAGGGAAATACAAAGGTAGGAAGCCAGACCTTGAGCTGCATGAAAAAATCTACAAGCTCAGAGTTGATAACCAGATGAGCATCAACGAAACGGCCAAGATGATTGGTGTCTCTGCTAGGACAGTTGTGCGTGTGGTTAAGAAGATGAAAGCTGAGCGTGAGGGTTAATCGTAGAATGCTTGGTAAGTTTCAGTGGCTGACTTGTTGAGATAGGCTGTGTAACTGCCAGATGACACGCTAAACCAAGTTCGACTTAGTTGTTTCAGTGGCTGACTTGTTGAGATAGGCTGTGTAACCTGATCATCATTCGACCACGTTTGCGTTTGATTTGTTTCAGTGGCTGACTTGTTGAGATAGGCTGTGTAACTCCCCCTTCGTGGCATATACCATTTTATTTATTAACAGTTTCAGTGGCTGACTTGTTGAGATAGGCTGTGTAACGGCGTTTTTCAAGATAGTTGTCACTAGTTGCTTGTTAATTAAGCAACCTCTTTTTCTGGATTTAGATGAACGTTACCAACTGGTTTGCAGTTCCTAATTTCTCCTGACCAACGTTCAGGATTTTGCTCTCGGCGTACCTCTAGGACTGCTGCTCTTTTTTGTAAGATCTCACTATCTTTACCCGCATGTCTTTCTGATGGCGTCACGTAGTTCAGTCCTCGATGTTTATGCTCATTGTTGTACCACTCTACGAACCTGTCTACCCAAGCTCTGCTCTCTTCTAAGCTTGCAAAGCCTTTCGACGGCCAGCTCGGGACGTATTTTAACGTCCTGAACAACGATTCTACATAGGGGTTATCATCGCTCACTCGTGGGCGACTGTAAGATGGCGTCACACCAAGCTCTTCCATCTTGGCTTTCATCGTTGAAGACTTCATCGCGCTCCCATTATCCGAGTGAAGCACAAGCGCCTGATTAAAGCATTGCTCTCGCATGAGCGTTCGCTGCAAGAGCTGAGACGCTTTTTCACCACTCTCTTGCTCATAGACTTCATAGCCAACGATTTTTCGACTGTAGATGTCTTCAATAAGGTACAGATAGTAGTGCTGGCCTCTCACAGCTGCTGGCAAGTAAGTGATATCCCATGTCAGCACCTGTTTCGGTGCTGTCGCGGTATAACTGCTCGGTCTTGCCACTTTCTTGCGAGCACGTTGACGTCCTCGGTGCTCAACCTGACCTGCCTGTCTTAAAGTTCGATAAAACGTAGACTCTGAGCCTAAGTAAACTCCCTTATCAAGTAACGTAGGGACGATTTGTGTTGGAGGAAGGGCTGCGTATTCAGGCGCGTTGCATACGTCCAATATGGCTGACCTTTCTTTCTCCGTTAACTTATTCGCTGGTTCTGGGCGAGCGGCCAGTGGACGCTGATCTTCTTGGACTGCTCCGCCTTGATACCACCTTCGATACGTTCTTAGGTCGATTTCCGTTTCCAAACATGCATTCGGTAGGCGACTGCCGTTGTCGACCGCTTCATGTATAAGACTTATCAGCGTTTGCCTTTCATCGGTTGACGTTAATCGACCTCGTCCTCTTCCCCGTAAAAGGCTCTCAGCTTTTTTCGCAGAACTAATAACGCACTGGTTTCAGCTAAGGCTTTCTCTTTGTATCGAAGCTCTTTTTTCAGAGCTTTGATCTCCAGTTTGTCTGCTCGAGACTGCTGTTTCGCTTCAGCGTCTTTTTCCTTCGATGACCTAAAACCGTGTAGACACTCTTCACGCCAAGTGTGAATCTGCTCTGGGTAGAGCCCCTTTGAACGGCAGTACGTACTGAGTTCATGCTCGGTCATCGTGTAAGTTTCAGCAACGACAGCGAGCTTCGTTTGTGCTGACCATTGTTCTGGCGATGTTTTCTTATTAGGCACTGCGGCCCCTTTTTCTCTCAATGCTTTACGCCAATTGTACAGTGTCGCTTCAGGGATGCCTTCTTCTTTTGCCACTTCCGAAATGGAGCGAGGATATGGCGGCAACAATTTTTTGAGTATGGCTTCTTTTCTTTCTGGAGAATAATGAGACAAATGAATTCTACTTACGCCCTGACTGGTTAATTTTTAACAGTGACAACTATCCTGCCAGAGGGGGGTAACCGAAATATTGATGCTATAGAAAAGCTAAAGAGGGAGTTTCAGTGGCTGACTTGTTGAGATAGGCTGTGTAACCCCACTTAATATCCCTTGTAGATTAGGATATTAAGTGAGGTTTTACGTTTATTTTTTTCGCAAACACATCGAATGTCATCAAATGCCCTTTTTTTGCGAATATTGTTATCGTATCTCTAGCGATCATTACAGTACCTTAGATATTCACATTGCTCACACTGGGCTAATGATGCTGACGAATTCGGCATCCGATGCGAAGCAATTGTTTTTCGCAAGGCGTATAGTACCTCTAACAACGTATGCTTAAGTTTGTCATTAACCGTCACCTTGTATTGTTTAGTTGCTTTGCCTTTAAGTAAAATCGCCGCCACCACTTCCTTATTGGTCGACTCTTCTAACGCTACCACATACGCTATCAACTGAAGTTTTTGCGCTAAAGTCGGCTTGCCACTATCCACTTTGTACTCAATCACCACAGACTGCTGACCATTTGTAACCAGCTCATCTATGTAGCCATGGATATTCAAACGGGTAGACACCACATATGCATTCAGAGTTCGTTCTGTTGGTGGTGATAGGTAATTACAAAAGCGCCTCTTATGATTAGACTTATGGGTTTCATGCCATCGTTTACCTTGTGCCACCCAGCCCTGTTCTGGGGGTTCAAATTGCATGACATGCTTAAACCATGGCACCCGTGGGCAGAATAGATACTGGCGAATATGGCTTATAGGGATCAAGTCATCAGAATATTCCATGGCCGTCGTACTCCTCAAAATCTGGGGCTAAACCATAAAACTGAGCATTTTCGGACAATTTACTTACAAGAATAAATACTTTGTCGTTACCACTCTCTATTTCGCTCGATAAGATTCGTTTCGCCAGTTTGATATCCGCAGGCAGCAAGCGCCCCCACATCACAGATTTTTGAATCGATATCATCCCCACATCTTTTAGTTGGTTGAATAACCGAGTTCGGGTTTTATTATCTTCGATATCATAAGCAATTATCACCTCTGTTGTTTTGGCCATCCTGCACCTCACCAACGAAATAGTAACGGGCGATACTTCCGCTCATCGGCAAACATACCGCACAAGCGATAGCATTGACGCTGAATGACACTCTCAAGGCGAATTTTTTTTCCTTTGTAAAGGATTGGTTTTGAGAGTGTTGAGAGAATATCAGCCGTCAGCTTTTTGCGAGTTTTCGGTTTAAGCTCATCGCCTTTGAGTTCGCTTCTTAACTTAATCACCGCGCGATCAACCACCCAAGCACGATACTCTTCCATGACATCAAGCACTAAAGCTGGTTTACCGGGCCTAACAGCATGCAAAGCGCCTAAGTACACTTCTAAACCGGCATTAGTCAGCGCATTCCACACCACGCTACTAAGGATCCCGTAGCCATAGTTTAGTGCTTGGTTGGTTGGATCTTGTGCTCCACGACCGATACGGGCATGGAAAGTTGGCCCCAACCACTGATATTCACCCAAAACTTGCCAATAACTCGCAGCAGCTCGCCCCTCTAAACCCATAAGTACGGCATTCCATTTGTCAGTGTAGGGCAACTCACGGACTTGAATTGATATCTGTCCGAGCTCATCAGATAGTCTTGCTGCTGCCGCTTTTTTTGTTGCGCTGCACTTTTGTTTATGGAAGTACAAAATGGTACTTCGTTGGTTACGGATCTTTCCATAGATAAACGCTCTTGCAATACGATAGCGCTGTTTATCCTCTTCAAGGAAGCGAAACTGGTGAATACGATTCTGTACGACGACATGTTGGGCGTTACCTTGTAGGCAACAAAGCTCTTGGGCTCTGTTGCCAATAAACACTTTTATCCCATATTTAGCACATGCGGCGAGTAAGTTTGAAGAGAGACTAACCCCAGATTTTTGAATGGACAATGTACTGATTTTTCTTAATGGAATTTCTTTGGTCGAAAATTACCTTCCTTGACTACCAAACGCTCAGAGGTGACGCCAAGTGACTTTCCATATTCTTGTATCACGATATGCTGCATGTATAACATCCTTGCTCTTGTCATTATTCTAATGAGACGTTAATATTGACTTTCAACAAGTCAGCCGTAAAGCTGGAATCACTTTACGGTCAACGATGAACAAGGCTCTGCATCGCGCACCCTTGAATGCAAAAAGCGCCAGTGGCGCTTTTTGTGTTTAGTCTTGGGTCATATTCTCAACGATTTTTTGAGTCACTTTTTTGTCCAAAGTTAATGTCACCGACACCGTCTCATCCGTTACCTTTAGTGTCATCCCTTTATCATGCTTTGCGCTACGTTTGAGTAGCTTTTTAAAACTATCTTGGGCAATGGAATGGTCACCTTCTGCGTTGGTTTGCCCAGAGCAAAAGATCTTTGATTTTTCCCACCAAGGTTTTTCAACCGCCTCGTTTTTCAACAGTAAGTTCGATTCAAACCATTGACGTTCAATATTATTTATATGCAACTTATTGGCTTCAATAACGACTTTAATTGGCTTGAGATCCAACTCAGCAACTTGGCAGTTTTTGGAGTTTAAGGCAGCCTCAATCGGGATCTCGATTGCCTCTAACGTTTGCTTAGGTGTTATATCGGCCATGTAACCTTTTTGTAGGATATTCCTATCAAATAGCACGACATTTGCTGAAGTGATTGCGAGTGCAGGGGCCTGCTCTTCACCAAGAACACGAGTATTTATATCCATGATGTGATAGCGCTTAGTTCCCTCTCCAGAGATCTTTCGAATTAGAGATGGCACCCCGCTCGGCGTACCTGGCGCTCGCATGGTGAAATCTCGCAAGGCAGTATGTGCAGGCTGGAACACTTGGTCGTTTTCTTTGATAGGTATCCTATTCAGAAAGGCCTCACAATATGTTTGCCAGTTTGCTTGCTCATCGCTGGCAATCTCCAACATGCCTTTATTTTTCTTGATGGGAAGTTGTGATCTTTGCTCCCAGCCAGTGTAGAAACTCAACCATTCCTCTTGGAAAGGGTTTGGCCCCCTAGACTTCAGGACGCTTGGAGCCTTTTTGAGTTCTTTTCTGGCTGTGTAGTAGTAGAGTTTGCCTGCTCCCTTACCTAGCAACCAACTGACCAGTTTCGACTGCTCTTGATTTGGCTGCGGGGCAACTTTTGCTTGAGATAGGGCATCAAAAATATACCCTAGAACAGCTTGTTTGTTCGCTCGGTAAATAGCTAGACCTTGGAGACGCTGTAAACGAAACAGTCCTAATTCAACCAAGCGCTGGATTTTATCTAGGTTCTTGTCTGCAGGTTTGGACTTGTCACCAGAATGTTTTGTGAACTTGGCTTGCCCGTTATCGATCGTCACCCAGCCTCGGAACAACTGACCTGCAATATCTTTGAAGTCATAAAACTCAATACCAAGCGCATTCTTCTTGAAGATCCGGCGACTAACAACTTGATGAGGTTTAGCTCCATCTAACAATTGTTTTACTTTGGTATGTGTTGCTCGCGGCTTAACCTCCACTAATGGGCTTAGCTCTTTTGGCAATACGGCAACTTGCTCAAAAGCGGTATTGAGATAGGTGCCATCGTCATCGATTCGGCTCCAAATCGACTCATTTTCTGCTAACTGAATTTTCATAGCGCCTTCATTTGGGTGCGCTTGTACACTCAACATGAATGCAAGCGTGGCATCGATGACATGTGAATAACCATGTTGAGATTGAGTCGTTTGTTTTGCGAACGGTCGTAAATCAAAGCCGACAGCCAAAGTTGAACTTTCAAGGTGTCGACGCAGAGCAACTGTAGAGTTTTCGTTATTTGGGTCGCTGCTGACCTCAAAGTAATCAAAAGCAAGGTTGCCCTGCTTACCCAGCTCTTTGGCCTTTTGCCAGAGCGTATCGGCCAAAAGCTGGGCCATAAAGCGCTGTGTACCATTGACACGGTTTTTACTTCGGTGCTGAAGTGTACTGATCACCAGCGCTCTGAGAGGGTGATCAGCTGGTAAGAATAGTGCATGTCGAAATGCCACTTGATTCTCTGGTGACAGAGCTCTGAATTGGTGATACCGACCAAAGCTAAATATATCTGCGCGCTTACCAGTAAGGCGCTGCTCAATAAGGCGCTGAATTTCGTCTCTATCAATATTGCCCTCTGGGAACTCTTTATTGAACTGAGACTGTAAATAGGCATCGCTGAGGTTAGCGAGCGTGAGCTCACGATTAGCTTTTATCTGTCGATTGCCAGTACGGCTGGCATAGATCAGGTTCGCCTCATCATTGAGCGTTCCGTAACGGCTACTGCGTGGAATGATATGATCGACATCTCCATCATCACCTATTTTTGTGGTTTGCTTGTCGTAAGGGCAAACATTATGACTCGCTTGCTTAATTCGCTCCACCTTCGGTTGAAACTGATCTGGTGCTGAGAGGCCTTTAGATCTAAGTGTGCCTTTGAGGACATGTAGATTTTCGGCAAAATCGAAACGGTTTTGCTCTAGGATCAAAGGTATTGTGACCTTATCCCCTTTGAGCAAAGCAGGCTTAAGCAACTTATCCCAAATCCGGTTCGCAATATGATGGGCTTGGTGGTTTAAGTGCCGTTTGAGGCCGCCATCAATTAAGCGCATGCTTAGTGTACTGAGCCTAACAGCCTGTGCTTGCCCCGAATTGTCCGCCATTCGCACTGCGTTATCAGTGGCGCAGACGGGGCAAGTACTGGCAAAGCCATTGCGATCGCCCCAAGCCATTTGATAGAGCTGAGCGAAGTGATAGATGGATTGATTACGCTCGATGAAAGCAGAGCTTGAAGACTTATCTAACTTCAATCGCTGGCACAGTGCTGGTAGAAGTTCTTTGATCTTTGCAGTGAGCTTAATCAGAGTATTGTCCGTGGTGAGGTTATCGTTTAGCTCTGTACCCCATTGCTTTTGTGCTTTACGAGCATCATCGCAAGCTTGCTTAAGCCCTTTGACTTGTAATAGGTAGGCTCCCAAATCGACTTTCCCATCTAGACCTAAGACCGCCTCTTTAGGCAATTGCTGTTGATTCAATCCAAGTAACACCCGCACATCTTGCAGCCCTTGATGTTTAATTTGCTTTGGCCTATGGCGACACATTGCCAATAGTTTATCATCGTCTTGCCAGGGCTTTGTTTCCGTACTCAATCCTCTCTGTCTTTTGATATCTCTAGGCGACTCGGTAGCTCTCGGGCATACCAAGCTGGGTAAATCGATTTAATATTGATGCGCCTAGCATCAGTTCTTGTTGTTGATTTTCAAAGTCTCTGCTGTGTAATTTTGGGCCTATCATTGTTTTATAACGTTGCATCGCATTCTCTGACACATTCCGTTTCCCATACTGTTTTTTCTTTTGCCAGCGTATGGGACCTAAGTCAGAATACGCTACCAAATTGCTCATTCTTTTAGGGTTATGAGCATCGTCTGCATACAGATTTTCTTTGGGAGGAATGGCTATGTCACTCTCTGGAAATTTGCTCGTTAAGGCATCATAGACGTCATCGGTATCGTACATTTTATCTGCTGAAACATGGTCAACTTCCACATCAACTTGCTCACTTAATTCCTCGACAACCTGAAAATCCATGGTGTCTTTCTTCGTCAATATCGCGCCATGAATAATATGTTCATCACCAACAGCAAAGTGCGATTTTTTCCAGCTGCGCTTTG
>NZ_BJXJ01000069.1 GCF_007990935.1 Vibrio sagamiensis NBRC 104589 | reverse complement strand
TGTTGGAATACAACACCGGTAGCGGTTGGGTCACATTACCTGCCGATGGTCTAGTGACTGTCCCTGCAGGTATGACCGAAATTGATGTTAGAGTTCCCACAGTTGATGACTCCAACTACGAAGGTCCAGAGAACTTCAGCGTTGATGTGACAGGCGTTGGTGCAGTGCAAGGTACCGATAGCGGCACGGCCACCATTGTGGATGACGGCACAGGTCCGGGTCCAAACCCTGATGACGATCGCCCAACGGTTTATATCAATGATGTAGGTATAGTCAATGAAGGGGAAACCGCTCAGTTTGTAGTTTCTTTAACCAATGCTATTAATGTTGAAGAACAGGTTCAATTGACCCTTAACCTCGGTGATACAGAAATTGGCGATTTAGGTACTGTTGAATACAACACGGGCAGTGGCTGGAATAGCTTACCGCCTAATGGAATTGTCACTATTCCTGCTGGACTGAGCCAATTTGATGTCAGAGTACCTTCAGTCAGTGATGAAGTTTACGAAGGTTTAGAAGATTTCTCACTAACCGTTACGGGTTTGGGTGCGATTCTTGGTTCAGACACTGGTGTTGCCGCTCTTATTGATGATGGAACAGGTCCGGGGCCGAATCCTGATGATGATCGCCCTATGGTATTTATTAGTGATGCCGGAACTGTTGTTGAGGGGGAAATCGCAAACTTCGTTGTGTCTTTAAACAATCCAACTGAAGCCGATAGTCAAGTTCAGATCACGCTTAATATGGGAGATACCCAAGTCGGAGATTTGGCCGGGTTGGAATATAACACTGGCAGCGGTTGGGCAGTCTTACCAAACGATGGAATTGTCACTATTCCTGCCGGTATGACAAACTTTGATGTACGTGTCCCAACCGTTATCGATTCTGTATATGAAGGAATTGAAGACTTCAGTGTTAGTGTAACGGGCCTTGGTGATGTTCAAGGCGCAGATACGGGTATGGCGTCGATCATTGACCAGAATACCGCTCCGGTCATCTCAGCAATTACAGATGCGGTTGTCTCTGAAGAAGGCCTAGCAGATGGGATACCTGATTCAGTTGGTGTGCCAACCGATACAACCAATGCCCCGAGTTTTAATGGCTCGTTCACCCTAGAAGATTTAGGTTCAGACAATTTATCTGTGGTCTTAGCTGGGCCAAGTGACCTTGTTTCTTCTGGTGAACCGGTATTTTGGTCTTGGGACTCTGGTTCTCAAACCTTGACGGCTTCTACGGCGAGTGTTGCCAATGTTGCAACAGTCGTTTTAACCGAGCCTTCTCCTTCTGGACAGGGTAATTGGGGTTACACCGTCACTCTATTTGAGCCCATTGATCACCCAGATAATGACATGGAAGATGTATTATCGTTTGATTTACAGCTTACAGTAAGCGATGGGCTGCTCACAACTACCGACTCAATTAATGTTGTGGTTGAAGACGACAGTCCTTATGTGGATCAATCCATTCCAGCCGTCACTGTCGCACTGACTGGTCTTCCTGAAACCGTCAGCGGTAAAGTGAGTTTTACTGGCTGGGAAGACGATGCGTTTAGCCGAACATTTAATGATATTGAAGTCACCGCAGTTGGCTTTATGTCTGATGAATCGACTGTGCTTGGTGCTGCGGAAGTCAATCAATCTCATCTGGGTATTGGAGTAAAAAGTGTTGGTAACAATGGTTTTGCGCTTCCTAATGAGGTTGACTACCGTTTTGCTGGCGATACTGGTGTATCAGAACAACTTATCTTTGACCTTGGTTCCAAAGTTGCCTTTGGTGCTGAAATCGAGTTTGAAATGATGTTCGGTGGCGAGTTAGAGGTTGGTTTGGCTTCTTTTTATCTTGATGGTGTTTTGGTCGACCAAAAACCTTTCAACTCAGATGCGGCGAGTGGCGACTATGCAAAAGACTTTAGCATTCTATCTAGTGGGTTCAATAAGATAGTCCTGGAGTCGACGGGCAATGGTAATCAGCCTTTCTCTGCAGACAATAGTGACTTTACTGTTAAATCCATCACATTTACAGGGGTAGACCCAACCAAAGCATTAGCCAATGCCAATGGCACAATCAGTGGATTATATGGTGCGGATGGACCGGGTGAAATAGCCTTACTTGGGGCTGAAAATGGGCTGAAAACCGCTGATGGTGAGCCAATTTATGTCTCGGTTGATCCGTCAAACCCTGATCGTTTGATTGGTGAAACTCAAGGTAAAGTTGCTTTTGAGGTTCTGTATGCACCAACCTCTGGAGAATGGGAGTTTTTCCAATATCTTCCATTAACTTTACCAGACGATGGCAGCATTGATTTTTCTTATAATATTACCGATAACGACGGGGATACGAAAGTAGGGCACTTTGCCGTTGCGCCATATTCACCACCAAACTTTAGAGATGATATCGATCTGTTTATTTCAGAAGAAGGCCAATACCCATCAGGGATAGAAGATGACGTTGCGTCGAACGGTTTCTTAGATACGACAGACTCTGCATCTGATTGGGGACATTTAACCAATGGAGAAAATATCGACTCTGCTACCCTTGGAATACCTAATGTTACTCTGACCAGTAATGATACGGTGGTCGAATGGAGCTTAACCAACAACGATCAAAGTTTGTTGGGTAAAGTGGGGGGTAACCTGATTCTTGAAATAACGATCAACGACAGCGGTACCGTCAACACTGAGCTGTTCGGGCCGATTGATCATTCGAACCCGTCAGGTGAAGATGCTCTTGAGTTGTTAGTTCCGGTGAATGTTTCAAATGAACTTGGCCATACTAACACCATTGATGTTCCGGTGGTGATTGAGGATGATTCACCTAACTCGTTGACCATCACTCATGATGTCGTGGCTCAGGATGGTGACAACAATAACATCCAATTAATCTTTGATTTATCAGGTTCCGTCAACGTGGACAATCGTCTTCCGTCGATGAAAGATACGGCGACTCAACTGTTGAGTCAATATGAGTCTAGAGGACAAGCCCGTGTGCAATTGGTTGTGTTTGGTAATGCCGCGGTGACATTATCCGTTGCCGGCGCAACCTGGTTGACCGTTGATGATGCCAAGGCAGCAATTGCAGCATTCATGGGTGGAGGTCAAAGTAACTATGCCGCCGCCATTGAGCAGGCACAACTGTCGTGGGATGACAGTGGTAAACTATCGGATGCTATCAATACCAGTTACTTCCTAAGTTGCAGTCAAGTTACTGAAGTTGTTCCCAGCTTAGATGCTACCAATGAAGCAAGCTGGATTGAACACCTTAGTGACTCAAGTCGACAAATCATCGCTCTGTCTTATGGCGTTGGCGTAAATTTAGCCGCGGAACAACTTGATAGAATTGCCTACGATGGCGCAGTTAATCAAGATTTGGATGGTGTTTCTGTCACAGACTTTAGTCAACTAAATCCGACAATACTCAAAACAGCCATTGTGGCGGTAGAAGGGAACTTGTTATCAACCACGTCACCTGATACCGGTATTGGTGCTGATGGCGGTTATATCAGCATGCTTGAATACTCAGGTCTCACTTTTACGTTCGATGGTACTGCACTTTCTGTGGCAGGTTCGAATAGTGAGGTGCAGCACTCGTTTGACGAAAATGCGATGACACTCACTCTGATCTTTGATGATAAACACACCTTTGAGGTCAATTTGTCAGAAGGTGAATATGCCTTTTATGGTGTAGAAAATGAAATCCCAGAAACGTTAGATTTTAATTACCGACTTACCGATTTTGATGGTGATAAGTCGAGTAATACTTTGCAATTTATTATTGATGAAGACGGCGGTGTTAATGGCGCGGTTGGAGGGGCATTTAATATTGTTGAAGCTGAACTTAATGTCAGTCACGATATCCTTATTGGTAATGATGGAGCCGAAGATATCTTTACATGGAGCAATGACAGTATCGATTCAGGAACTGATATTATAAGGGGCTTTGAGCGAGACCAAGATAGTTTAGATTTATCAGAAATTTTAGATCAAACCGGTTATGGCTCAGTAGAAGATCTACTCTATGGTATTGATATGAGCATTGAAGGAGATGATTTATCTTTAGAAATAACAAGTATCGATGGCCAATCTATTCAGACTATCGTTATAGAAAATGGTGCGACAGAGTTTGATGACATTATTACAGGGAATATGGACTTTGATAGGGATATTTTGGCCGCACTAACAAAGGCCAATTTAGATCAATCTTTCTAGCAAGGTAAACTGAAATGGTATTTGATTTTGTAATTAAAGATAAAAGTGCGGTGACTACTGGTGATTTTTTTAACGTAAGCCGACAAGATTTAAATTACGTGCTGATAAAAAGCCAGAGAACCTTGAATAACAAGCAGTTGAAATCTCGGGCGACTGTTTGGTTGCCTTTTCTTCAATCGTAACCAAACCGGTTTTGCCACATAAAAATACACTGATCTAAAGGGAAAAAGCCATATGCAAGGGCCTTTGAGGAGACTAATTCAAATGGCCATGCCTCAGTATTTTCATTAAATTTCACTTAATAAGAATAGACCTTGCTAAGCCTAACGAAACCAATGGCACTCTTAACGGGCTTGTTGCAAAAATCTCACTAATTATCAGGTATGCGACATAACAATTCATAATGACCGGAAACTGAGGGTGCAAGAGAAATCTGCCTTCCTCAATGAACTCTTCAATATTTTTGGAGTAAACGCATAAAAAGAGGTGAACAGATAGGCACCTCAGAGATTATTTAATGAATATATCAACAAGGTCGTGATGAATCACTGTTAAAGTTTGGCGAACGTAAGGTTGTGAAATAATCTTAACTATAACTATAACTATAACTATAGTTATGGTTATGGTTAAGCTTATTTCTTTATTTTTTGATACAAGGTTTCATATCTTCATCAGAAATAAAACCGTTTTGGTCGTTGATAGTAAGCAGTCTCATGTTGATCCTTGCTACACAGTCACTAGAAAGTTCCGTATTTGGGTCTCAAGGCTGGGTATCAATATCATGATACGCTGCACGCTTCTGCTACGTTTGTGGACGTCAAAATCTCACGGCTTGAAGCGGCGGTTTGGTACGACTGGTATTGGTAGGAGAAGGCTAGTTTCTATGGACTACTAAGGGAAACTGGGATGTGGATAAGAACACCTCTGATTTTAATCGGAATGCGACCGTTTTTTTGAGCAACAAGGCGTGAAATCCGGTCAATGGCACTTTGAAGGTAACGGGGAGATTCAACCTTTAATATCTAATGCAATTCGAAAAGGGAGCGGCCAATCGTCGAATTGAAATTAACATTGCACCTTTTAAATATGAGGGAAATCAAAATGAATCATCACATTAGAAAAAAGTGGGGCTTACCTGGCTTGCTTTTGGTTCTATCCTTAAGTGGGTGTGACAATGGTACCCACGGAGGTGACCATACAGATATCATCGCTCAGACCTATGACGTCACGGTTAACTCGACTGGTGAAGGAGAGGTGTCTCCTACCACAAACTCAGTATCTACTGGCGATTTATCGACCTTTAGTGTGGTGCCTTATGATGGCTACAGGATTCACAGTGTTTCGGTCACAGATGGGGAGTGTCCCCTTAAGAACGTGACGATTAATTCCATTGACGATGGGTTAGTGAATTACACCGTTGGCCCTGTTAGCAGTGACTGTACTGTTAACGTTACATTTGAGCAATCCACATCTCCTACACAGCCAGCTCGTTTGCGCAATGTAGTATCGATGACAGTTTCTCCTAATGACGGCAGTGGCGGGATCATTCAGTTATCGGAATCCGGAGAGCCTGTTACATCTACGAACTTCTATTTAGCACCTGGAGAATCTCAGACATTCTGGGTCGAAGCCAATGAAAACTACCACCTTAAAGATATCTCAGTCGATGATCCGGAACACTGTAGCATCGCTGTTGCTCTTATTTCCGATGAAGCGTACAGCGTTAAATCCATATTAGGAAAATGTGAGGTGACGGTTGATTTCGAAAAAGTCCGTGCACCTCTCGATCCACTAGCCCCCCAACCTCTAGGCCCCCTAGAATATTACAATATAACCTTTGAGGAGGTAGTAGGTGACGGGAAGGTTAGCATAAACCCCTTACCTATAAGGGTTCCGAAAGGAAAGTCATTCGACTTTTCTGTTACTCCCGTAGAGCAAAGTCGTATTGGGGAAGTGAGTGGTTATGGCTGCTCTGTTTCAACTACTACAGATATAGACCCTTACTCGACAAGTTACTACACCTCGGAGCCTGTCGAATCAGACTGCACTATTACCGTTGAGGCAGAAAAGTATTATACCGTAACCATTTCTCACAGGAGTGAGGGCACAATCAATAATATTCAGGTACTCGATAAAGACGGAAATCCAATTGTGGAACCTCTTGGAAGCATTACGCGGGAAAGCATTGACGCTATTCATAAAATCAAGATGCATTCAGATCAATACGTTACCTTTGAGGCTCAATCAGACTCTGGTTACATTCGTAGTTATGCATCCACTTTAGAGTGCGGCCTTGATTCAAGCAATGGTGTCTATAAAACAAATCAGATAACACGAGATTGTAATTATTATATTGACTTCACTGAAAATTGTAATGGTAAGCCTTTTACATCAACGGAAGACATACAGACTCTGCTTGATAATCCTGATGATGGAAAGGGTACGACCATTGTTTTAAACGATGCGACCCTTCGTAAAGCGGTAACAAACACGTCTGGCAACTCAGGCACTGAATATACAGGCTTGCTCTCTGAAGGTCGAAACATCACCTTTGACACATCATGTGTCACAGATATGAGCGTGATCTTCTATAATGCTGCTGCTTTCAACGAAGACATTAGCCAATGGGATGTGTCCAGTGTGACAACTATGGCCGCGATGTTCTATAACGCTAATAGTTTCAACAAAGACGTTAGTAATTGGAATACTTCTAGAGTGACAGATATGAGCTATATGTTCTATAACGCTAATAGTTTCAACAAAGACGTTAGTAATTGGAATACTTCTAAAGTGACAGATATGAGCTATATGTTCAATTATGCTATTGATTTCAATAAAGACATTAGTAATTGGAAGACCTTCAGTGTAACAAATATGAGTGCGATGTTCATGGGAGCACGGTCTTTCAACGTAGATATAGGCGGCTGGAATGTTTCTAATGTAAGGAATATGAGTTCCATGTTTCAAAGCGCAGCTACCTTCAAAGCAGACATTGGTGATTGGAAGACTTCCAGAGTTACGAATATGAGCTATATGTTCAGTCATGCTACTCACTTCAACGCAGACATTAGCGATTGGGAGACTTCCAGTGTGACGAATATGAGCAATATGTTTGAAGGTACAACTTTCTTCGAAGCAGACATTAGTAATTGGAATACTTCCAACGTGACGGATATGAGTAATATGTTTAGTCATGCTACTTTCAACAAAGACATTAGTAAATGGGATGTCTCCAATGTGACAGATATGAACAGTATGTTCAGTTATGCTATTGACTTCAACGCAGACATTAGTAAATGGGATGTTTCAAGTGTGACGGATATGAGCAGTATGTTCAGTTATGCTACTGATTTCAACCGAAGCATAAGCCGTTGGTGTGTTAGTGAGATAGAGATTCAACCTGATGATTTTAATACTAATTCGGCGTTCGCAAGCCAAAGTTCTTTTCAACCTCAGTGGGGTAAATGCCCTCTCAGGCTTTTAGAATAAGTTTTTTGCAAAAAATCACTTCACGATACCTCTATGAAGTATTTGGATGCTGCATAGGCGGAAACTGAAGTATTACTGAGGTGCTCATTTGGGCACCTCATTTTTACCTCAGACAGTCTTTCCGTCACATGGAGCTGTCTCTCTGATATACATTGCTAATGTGTATATTGAGTAACATTCAAATTCATCCGTTTTGGAAAGAGAAAAACCGGAAGCGTGGATTTTTCATAAAAGACCATTCTATTTAGGCAATGAGTGCATTGGGGTGTATTTTGGGGCTTGTTGCAAAAATCTCACAACCCGTCAGACTTTAACTATTGAAATATCTCAACAATGGCATTTAATCTGACCACGCCCCCATCAAAAAACTTATCGAAGCCACCGGCGGTTTCAAGGTCCGAAAGAGGGCTTGGTCAACG
>NZ_BJXJ01000068.1 GCF_007990935.1 Vibrio sagamiensis NBRC 104589 | reverse complement strand
GACGTGCTAACGCCGATCTCGGCAAGCACGTCTTTGCGTCAGAGAGGGGGTGAACTCAGTTTTAAACCCTGCAACTTGCCTTACTTTTCCTCATGCATAGAGTACCGACAAAGTAGCTAAATGTTCTAATCCGAAACAGGCTAACCTTCAATCGCACTTACGCACGAATATGTTGTTCAACTATTTCTAAAATATTGAATAATAGAGAACTAAAGGGAAGTTTTTGATTGATAACATGCCTTGAATTGGAAGCAATATGTGCTTGCACGGTTTTCAGCTAGTAATTAGATTCAAGCTTAATTATATGCATAAATTTCAGTTGGTTAGATAGGTTTCTTGAGATATGCTGAATATATAAATTCGTGCTGACATGATATTAAAATATTATACGTAATCGAAGGAATCAACATGATCGTCATATATGGAATTAAACATAATTTAAACCCAGTCAAAGCTGAACTATCCAATATTATTCAGCGTTGTATGGGATCTGTTCTTGGTTTACCCAAAGATAAACGTGCTCATCGCTTTATTCCAATGGAAAAAGAGGACTTCTATTATCCTAGGGGCAGAACGGATGCTTATACGGTTATTGAAATCAATATGATGGAAGGCCGTAAAGTCGAAACAAAAAAGGCATTAATCAAGTCTCTGTTCAAGGATATTGAAAGTGGTCTTGGTATCTCACCTGTTGATGTTGAAATTATCATCAAGGAACAACCAACTCATTGTTGGGGTTTTCGCGGGATCACTGGTGATGAAGTTAACGATCTGAAGTACAAGGTAAACGTATGACAAGGCACTCAAACTGACCTCCAACATGTGGCATTTTTGCTTCGCAAAAGTGTAGCCACATGTTTGCGGCAGCGTTAGCTATTTATAGGAATTGTTGTGATAGATAAAACTGAGCTAGTTGATTGTTACAAGAGTGTTTTATTAACGCTAATTGATAGCAAAATTGATGAATTAAAATTTTACGTAAGCCAGAAGGCTTTTTCCCATATGACTATATCTGTTGCCTTTTGGCATTATGACATGCATTGGAATATATGGAATAAGGATGGGCTGAACTTTGTCCAACACAATCGAGTCTCACATGGTGAGTTTATTATTCTTTCTGATTTTGAAAGAGGTAATAAGAATGTATCAAAACTCCGAGACATCATGGAAAGTTGGGAGGAAGAGGAGCTTTCAGGCGATGAAGATGAAGATATTAAACTATTGATTAGGATTGCGCACGAATCACTCGCTTTGGCGATAGAAAGTGATGAAATTAAGCCATTATTTCTAGACATCTTAAAAGAAAACCCTTCATTTGAAGAAGCCCCTTTCAATTCTATGGTTCGTATTGAAGATGAAGAAGGTGTGTTTGACGTTAACTTTCTTGATTTCTTGAAAAAATAGCTAACAAACGTTTAAGACTCAAGATACTTTTTCTAATGTTCACGGAAAGAGTTATAGCTTCGCCCTAACTCACTTTTGTCCAAAATTGAGTTAGGCAGGGTAGACTAAAATATGAGCTTGATGCACCTCAGTATTTCATTCAATTGAAAGTTTACTCGTTCCCATCTCAGAATTACACTCTTGTACCTGCAAGTGCATAAATTGTGTTAGATAACCACCAATTGTATTGGAAACTACTTATATCTAAAAAAATACCGATACTTGGCCAGAGTTTGCATCTTCCGTTTTTGATGATACTAATAATATCTCGTAGCTAAAATCATTTGGATTCATATGAATACTAAGAGAACGTAAGCAAGTATTCATAATAAGCAAGTCATTTAATTCACTAATTTTATTCATAGTTTCTCTACCGGCAGAGTATCCTGGACCGTAGTTATAATTGTGCTCATGAGGGGCTTGTTGCAACAACCTCCTTAATATGCACCAAGAGTGTTATAACAAAGCATCTGTCTTATTTATTAACTGAGCTCTAACTTCCATGAGCGCGAATCCTAAAAGATTGAGGCCTTTCCACGTATTTGGGTTCTCAGATGCTGGATTATCTTGTGCCAACCCAATACCCCATATTTGATCTACCGGGCTAGCTTCAACCAATACTCTATCTCCGGTACTTATCAAAAATTCCTTTAGATCCAAATTTTGAGAGAACTTTGCCAAATTAGCCTTTACCACGATGTCGAATCGCTTCTCATGCCATAACTCTTGCTCGAAGCCAATTACCTCACGGCCAATAGCTTTAGCTTCTCTTGGATTGCTAGCAGAGAGAATTTTATTGCACGCTGTATTATCACCAAACAACCTAGCTTTGTGGTACATCATGTAGTGTTCGGCCGTGATATAATCATTACCATCTTCTTCGAATGTTGAGTAAAACCATTGGCTAAAGCAACTCTTTGTGACTTGGCCGCCTTTTCCATGATGCCCCCAGAAAAAGACATACTTCACCTTATTTCCGTGGTTTACAAAATCCACAAGTTCTTCTCTTGTTCTAATCTTCAATTTTTCTATTCTCTTCCAATATTAGATGTATGCGCACATTTAACGTTGCAAAGTACTAAGGCGGCCATGCGGGCGCCTTAGAAAAGGAGCAAAGCTTTCGTGACTAATTTAGCTTAGTAAGAAGTGAGTTTATGTTTTGTAAATTACATCTTCCATGTCTTCTATAGGGGAGCCATATTGGTCAGTATGTGAAAAAAGGATTTCATATGACTTTGCCCCAATAAATTCTTTCAATGTATTCATACCATTGCCTTGTTATGTATTCTTTCGATACACAGCCTTTAATTAAGCACTCACTATCTCTAATAGCGTAATCAAAGTGGGCCAATTTGACTTTTGGTTACGTCGTGATGAGCCGAAACTAAGGGTGCATGAGAGATCCGCCTTCCTCAATGAACTCATCAATATCTTTGGAATTTACGCATGAAAAGAGGTGCTCAGATGGGTACCTCAAACACATCTTCAATTTTTGCAACAAGCCCTCAACAATATCAATTGAGAGTTGTCTCTTCATCCAATTCAACAATATTAATTATTTTTTCCAGATGGCTCATAAATTCAGCTTGTTGCTCTTCATCTGCGGCATAAAAAACGGAGTAATAATTATCATGCTTACTATACAAATCCCATCTTTCGTTACTTTCAATTCCAATATTTATTAACGGGGATATTGCTCTGTCTTTGAGACCGTTTTTAAAGGTAAAATCAAAAATTTCATTTTTATAATTCAGATTAGGGTTAAATGGATAAACCTTAACATTAGGTATATTTTCTGCCCGAGCCATCTTAAAAGCGATTAATATACCAGCTCCTGGGCCTACTAGTGCCCAAGGGCCGAGAATCAAAACTGCGACCACTCCAATGCCAATCCCTAAAAAGCCAGAATAGCGTAAAAAGGTATAGAAAAAATCTGGAAGTAGTGTGATTTCCGTTACGATGATACCTTTCTCTGTTAACCTAACGGTTTGCTCTATATCTGGGTCATTTGCATAATAAGCATGAAAACAAATTATAGCGGGGAAAACCAAAACGATAAGAACATTAAAAAATGGTAAATCAGCTACTCCAAATCCAACCCAAAGAGTAAGAGCAAATAACGTCGCCATCATACCATATGACAGAAAATCTGTTGGCATTTGTCTTATCAACTTGAATTCATATAGTGTTTTTGACTCTAGAGTCTCTTGGTGTTTTTTTTGGACATACCCTTCAGTGAGGGGAGGAAGTTCGTCTAATGATATATACATATCCGGTTTACCTTAACTTTTAACCTATGACGCTAAAATAGCCGAGAAACAGAGTAGAGTTCTCGGCGTGCTAAATTAAGCTCTTTGAATTAACCTAATTTAGGAATTTGGAATTCAACAAAGTGTTTGCCTGTCAGATAGGAGACCGCTTGTTCATTTGAATTTTCCATAACTTTAAGTTCTTTAATACCTGCGCGCCCCTGGCTTTGATATCCCATTGTCAATAGTTCTTCTTTATCATCAGAGATTACGCCTATTGAATCCATAAAATATGGATTTTTCATTGTACGTCTAACAAAGATATTTATTTTGTCTTGCTGAACAAAATCAACTCCTTGTGCAACGATTGCTGTTACAGTTTTCAAAATATTTTTCCCATTTTTTTGTTCCTGTAAAACGAAAGACAGTCGATTTGTGTTAGGTTCATTTTTGACATTATTATCCATATCTTTCACTTTGGCTAATAACTCTTCTTCCACTGAGTTTTCTGAAAGTATGTTTTTGTCTTCATTAGTTGCTGAGTTCTTACTTTTTGGCACGCCCCATGAAATCTTCCCTATATTCTCTACCGTCAATGTTTGATAGTCATTTAAACTATTTCCTGTACCTATACATAATGTAAATACATCTTCTTCATAACTATTAGGGATATATACCGAAACAACAACTGCAAAAAATACTTGAGCGCTGTTACTGTGCCTAGAAGTGATATTTTGTCTATGGAATTGATAATGTATGGTCGGTTGATTGATAATTTGTACAAGATCATGAAATTCCTCTACCGCATTTCGATCATGTTTGGGCTCTTTCCCCCAAATACAATGTTTGAGCCACTTTTCATACGGGGTCTTATGCTGTAGTGCTATAACAAGGCTGATAACAAGATAAGCAGCAGCTCCCCAGAAATTAAATGCGAAAGCAGTGCCTGATAGAACAGACACCAGCCGAACTGACCCAAACCGAACCATTAGAGAACGAATGGCGGTCCCCCCCCAAGATGCCCCTTGTGCTGCTAGCGCTACAAACTTTCCCAAATATAAAGTGCTTTCAAAGAAATCATCTGATTTTTTTATTTCTCCAATAACCTGAAAGCCTTCAAGGCCAGCAGCAATTACACCGGCAACACTAGCAATCAATGATTGTTTTATTAATTGCTTAGCAGTAACCATTTTGGCTGACGTCCCCGATTCAATATCTGAAAACTTCAGTCTCATAAGCTTCTTATCAGACTCAATGTTATTCAAAGAGACGGCTCGGACTGTGGCCCCTACATTATTAATAAACCATGCTGCGCTATAAGCAACGGTCATTTCTTCTTCTTTAGTATCTTTAAATGGCGCTGAATTTAATGCATCTTTTAGATCTGTTCCCGTGTTAATGAGATTAATAATATTCAAAGAGGCAACAACAAAATCCATTCGACCAATAGCATCGAATGCCGTATTCAATTTTTTAAAAGAAACTGGTTCACTGTGGGAATCACTCATATATTCTTGGAATACAGTGGTACTTTTATTTACGTGGTAACCAATTGCTTCATCAATACTTTGAAGATTTTTCTTTGCCATCTCATGAGCTTGACTACCAGGTTCTGTCGCATGTAAAAAAGCCCTTTGTTCTTTGGCTTCACTCAGCAAATGATGATAATTAGAATTGGCTGCTTTCTGCTCATTAATAATATTCTTATTGAGTGTTACTGTGCCTTTATCCAACGCAATTTGTCCCCAAAGAGCTATTGAAGTGCTTCGAGCTGCTTGTTTACTACCTAGCTTTAACAATATATTTATGGTTTTAAAACGCAATGAACGTATCTCATTTAATCCTTTATCTCCTCTTTTAATTGCCCATTGTTCTAGATTATTGATACGTTCTTCCATAGGCATTATTAAATTTTTTGTAGCCTTAAAGACCCCAGAGCTTTCACCATTAAATCCAACAACATCATTAAAAGCAGATAGGAAACCTGCAATGGGTACTCGGTTATTATTAAGTACTTCAGGAAGAGCTAGCGTGTCAAACATGCGTTCTAATTCTACGAACGTCTCCTCACTAAAAAAGTAAGTCGATATACCCACTATGTTACTTTTTGGATCGTCAACCAAAGATTCTATTTTTTTATGAATGGCTTCGACATTATCTTTATCAGCAGGTTCCAGTTTATCCAGACACTGAATCCCCATCGTCATTTGGTCCAGTATGCTGCTCACTAGTCTACTTAATACGATTTGCACGCCTGCTTTGTGATCATCTAATCCAAAATGAGTTGGCTTAGGGCCCAGTATTTGTAAAGCATCAATTAAAATGGGTAAATCACGCTCAATGCTACTTACGCATTTAGATCTGGTGCTAAGGTACTCTTGGTAAAAAACATCTAAGTCTTTCCAGTTTACCTGAGAGTGCGCTTTTCGCCGTTTTATGTACTCTGGCAGTCGTGCTTTAAGTAAAGCCTCATCTATTCCATTTTCTGTAAGCCTCGACAAAGCCGCTGGATAAGCTTTTCTAAAGGTCTCGGCCTCTGCTGCTTTTGCTGAATAGTAATTTTGTGCCGTACTGCTGTATTTACTTAAAACATATTGCGAATAATGGTGTTCTAAACATGTGTCTATGTCTTGTTCAACAGATATCCACTTAGAAGAATCTATTTTATTAAGGATCTTTTTCGGGATGGATATTCGAACCATGGAACGCACGGTTTCTGCTATCACCACTTTTCTTTGCGCTTCTTCATTTAACAATATTGGTAAAATCGATTGAGAAAGCCTTAAATGCAAATCCGTAATATCTGCAATAGGATCATCTAGAGCAACAAAATGGTGTTCAGAGGTGGTTGGAACCAGATATTGATAGTCTTCATGGATTTTTTGCATTAAAGATGAAATTAATCCAGGCTCGCCCTCTTCTTTATCTTCATCATCTACTTCAACTGAAGCACTGGTCCAATTAAATATGGAAAGATCTTTTTCCTTCCCGACATCTGCAACATAATTCTCAATATCATGTATGGATGCACGATGCTCTTCAGCGTTCGGGTCACGTAAAATGGTTGTTCGGACTTCTTCATCTGTAACATAAATATCTTGTATTCTTTGCGTCCAACGTTGGATAGAAAAACCAATATAACAAGGTCGATCAGTTGGATACAGTAAGTATGAAACAGGTTTTTCAGCCGTTGCATTAGCTCTTTCTTCAACAGTATTTCCGACATAACGATATAATTCACTTTTAGTAACTTCATATTCAGAAACCGACCATTCTTCTGTTTCTGGATCTTGTGAAAGTAAGTACAACCAGCCGTCCCGAAGTTGACGTAGGGTATATGGAACCTTGTCAGAGCGGAAAATACCGCCTGTGAAAATGGTTTTGTCCTCAATTTTATTGACACCTTCAATGACCTCATTTTTTAAAGTCTCAGGATCACACACATCTATGGCATAACGGATTGGAGCTATGGCACCAAAACCTGTATCTGCAGAACGAGCAATAGTCACAACAGGAAAAGCCATGGCACTGACGGCTTTACGAATAACAAATAACCAAGGTGCTACGTAATCACCACTCGTCGGATAAAATACATCGAGAGAATGGTTAAAATCTTTCGCTAGTTCTTCAAGATAAACTTTTTGTCCAACTTCTAACTTGCGTTCTTTTCCTTTCCAATAAGGGTTCAGCTCATAGATTTCTTCAAGAGATAGGCCAGATTTATCGGCAATTTTTATTAGAGTGTCGCCTTGTTCAATTTGATGGTGCTTTCTTGAACCTGGGCCACCAACCAACGGCGTTAGTTTACTCATATCCAGCAATATGCCATTCTCATTGAGAAATGCTTTATCGATGCTTTGCATGGCATCATCGTCTAGAGGTTCACGGCTATAGAGTAAATATTGATCAGTAACCGTTTGGCCACCTTTTTCAGAGATGGCTAGAATGAAGTCAAAAGAATATTCACTTAGCAGCTCAGTATTCATTGCTCCATCTATACTTCTTGTGATGTGAAACCTATTATTTGATTTATCACTAAATCGGTATTCATGAACTAATTTACCCTCTAAAAAATGATAGATATAGCCCTCAGTGGGAAGGCCAAGTACTTTCCCAGTTTGAATAGCAGGGCGAATTGGCATGAAGGTTTCAGTAATAGTCAGCTTGTCTTTTTCTTGAGGCGTAATGTCTTCAATACCAAAATCAGTCGTTGACTGATTGCGCCAACCAATGGAAAACTTTTTCTTTTCTTCCTTTTTTACCTGAGCAACACATTGTGTGTATTGACCGGCAGCAGAGACGTTCCATTGTGTGATACGGTCTTCTTGTTGTGATTTACCCAACATTTTTTCTATTTGAGTCATGACCGCACTTTTAAATAGGTCTACATGACAAGCAAAAGTGACCCCATAAGCAAACATAGGTTCTTCTTCCTGCTCTTGAAAAGCTTTTTCTACGGGCTCGATGGGCTTTTCTTCTCTAACACATTGGTAGGCAGCTGAGGTTTTGGGCGCACACCTAGGGTATTTTAAATTCATTATAAACTCGAAATCAAAGACAAATATGCTTCTATTTTAATCACTTCATCATGTTAAAGCTTTAGTTAACATACCGTTATTACTAGTTTTTTTTACTATATCGTTAGAGTAAGTGACATCTATCTTTGATTGGTATGTCTGTGTTGATTGCAGAAATTGAATAAGGGCACTGGTTACGTCGTGATGAACCGAAGCTGATGGTGCAGGAGAG
>NZ_BJXJ01000067.1 GCF_007990935.1 Vibrio sagamiensis NBRC 104589 | reverse complement strand
AGTGGTAAATCTTTTACGCACACGCTTACCGGCGCGGCCGTTTGGGTAACATTCGCAAAGCCAAGACTTCTTAGAACCGTCTTTTAAGTTTCTGATAGACATAGGGTGTTTAAATTTATCTGTATATATGTACAGTTTATTGTCTTGATACTTTTCACACAATGTTTATTTGTATGAGAACGTATAATAATGTAGCGATCCGCATCACATTGCTTTGATATTCAATTGGTTGATCAATTTGTAACTTGTTAAATTCAAAGTAATTAATGAGTTAGGAGTTGCTTATGATCGTTTGTACTTACAGAGAAGATGGTAGTGATTGCACCACTGAGCAATATGAATCTAATCCTGATAAGTATCGAGGACTTATCGACTGTAGTGAATGCGGTGTAAAAACGTGGTTTGTAAAAGGTTATACAACAGCTAAAATCGAGAGAATGGCTTGCTTTGCTGCTCGTCACCTTGAGGGTTGTAACGCCTCTACTGTGTTGGTTAAATCTGAAGGCACTGAAGACGAGGATGAAGAAGGAGAACTTTCTCATGATATCCGAGTCGATTTAGACAAAGCCGGCGCTAAGCAACTCTATGTTTCTCAAGACAACGATAAGCATGGCGATGAATCATCAACTCGCCTTACACCACAGCAAAATATTGGAATTGGTGGTAGTTCTGGATACCCACTCAACAAATCATTAAGGGCGCTCCTTACTAACTTATGTCGAAACCCAAATTACGGCGACAAGGGCCAAACAATCAATATAGTTGCCGATGGCGGTAGAAACGTTATTAACGATACATTGTCTAACTGCTTGGTACCGATTCATAAAGCAAGCGAGCAACATATAGGCAAGGAATACATTTTCTGGGGCCCGATCAACAACCTAGATATTGATAAGAAAGGAACGCTTTGGCTTAACTATGGTGATTATCGTACGGAGCCAAGCATTAGCTTATCATCCGAGTTAAAAGACCAGGTTCTACGTAATTTCAAAATAAAAGAAGTAGGGGAGTTAGATGGTTCAGATGTGATTATTGTTGGTCACGTTGGCATATCACCAAACAACAAAGTTATTATCTCAACAGGCTTCACTAAGTACCTGTCATTTAGAAAAGTTAAAGTTGTAAGTTTGGAAACTGCAAGGGCGTAATTCAACGCCCTTTCTATTATCTCCATAAGTATAGAGTTCTCTAGAGAAGGACTTCCGGAACGATTGGTAAGCCGAAGTATCCTGCAACCTTGTTATATTTTTTGGCAATTTCACGGATTTTACCAATATTACTCCCAAGTAGTTCCATTGTTTTACCAATGTCCCCTGTCTTTTCTAGAGAGTTTTCAAGGAAATCTTTAATACGAGCAAAACTACCTAAGTTATTGCTAGCTTCATCCTCAGTCTCAATTTCTTCGACAACGTCTAAAGCTTTTACAACTTTGTCGCACTCTCGAATAAACTTTTTTCGTTCTGCTGGGTCTGTAATTTCATCTTCGGCATCATCCCTTAGGTCTTCTAGCAAGTTTTCGGCGCTTCCTTTCAAGCCTTTCAACTCGATCTTTATATCAACTTGTTGAGACTGAGTAGAGGTCTGAGTTTGCTCCTGGGTGTTAGTGTTATTATTGACGTTAGTGATATTCGTATCACCAGTTTTTACATTCACAGTCACAACCGTATCCTTTTTAACTTCATTTATGGCTCGGGTAGTTTCTTCTTTTGATTCTATACCACTCAATAGTTTAGAAACAGGGAAACTACGACGAATAGTCCCATTGTAGTATTTCGGCACACCATCTAGTTCATGACCAATTAAATCACTATAGCTTACAGTATAATCATCATAACCTGGAAGTGGAATAAGTTCTTGTACCCCAAGACTGTCAGAATTGTTGCCGTTAAGACTCCGAACATTTTGTCTTATGTGAGCGAAAAAGTCTCGCGCCTGATCACCCGTAACAGTGATTTTGATGACCTTATCAACACTATCTTCTTCAATAAGGGCTTGAACATTGAGAGATGAATCAGAAAGTATCGCACCAGTGCGCCAACGGCGGTCTGCACTAATGTTTGAACTTAGTCTGACTAAAAGTTTTGGGAATAGTGCTGGCGGTAGCAAGTTCTCATATTTAAAAACAAAGTGGATAGTATTAGCTCCGGGAGTTAGCGCTCTAATCTTAACTTCTGTAGGTAGCAAGTTAGGTACTAAGTAAGTTTTACTTTTTAGTGAACCTATCGGATGACAAAGCTCAAATTGCATCATAGATTCAACGATGAAGCGTGCTTTACCGACGTACTTTTCCGGGAAGAGGTTATCGAGCTCTTTTTGTACTTCAGGTAGTTTTATATAGCCTTTATTCGTTGCTAATATTTCTGAGTTAATGATTGCGTAGATGCCGTCAGTAATCCAATGTGGGTTTAAAATGCCCATATCGAAGTCTACAAGCTCTTCAAATGCAATAATTACACTGAGGTCATGTAGAAGGTGGCGTAAGGTAGTTTGAGCTTCTTTGTCATGAATACCATGTTTGCTGCAAATCTCGGTGAAAGCAGACAGCGGTAAATGGTCTTGATCATAAGAAAGGGCTTTGATCTCATTTTTAACTTGAATCCAGTTTCTTGCTAGCTTTACTTTTCTCATTGGCAATTGTGCAACTTGAGCATTGATAAGATTGCGAATCTTATCAATCCCCGTACCATTGGAACATGAAACGCCCTCCACCTTTAGAAGGTTTGGGAATTTCTCTTTTAATTTCCCTTCTTGAAGGTTATTTACGTCAAACATATCTAGTTTATTACGGACAATAATGACCTTAGAGTCACCACCATAAGTTTGGACCTGTTGGAGCCAATATTCGATTTTCTGGTCTTGTTGTAAATCATCCTTACGATCATTGATCACGAGCACATAAACGCAACGACGAGAGAGGAAAAGTTGGTGTGTAGCATGCATTATTTGCTGGCCACCAAAGTCCCAGATTGAGGCGTCTACTGAGGATCGATCATTGAGAGGAACAATGTACTTATTGATGTTAATGCCATGGGTGGTTGGTTCATCAGAATTAAATTCCTCTCCGCTCAGCGCTTTCATCAGCGATGTCTTACCAACCTCTCCATTCCCAAGAAAGACTATTTTTGCCTCATTCAATTCTTCTACATCATCGGACATAGAGTCAAAATATGGTTTGATTGCTTTTTGACCACGTTCAATTATCTCAATAGGAGGGGAGATAAGAGGGTTGTAACTAATAGAAATGCTTTTATTAGCATGTTTTTGGTAATCAGATACTATTTTGAAATTTTTAGCTAGTTCACGAGGAATATCAATAACATTGTTTCTGTCTAAGTTCGCGTGATTAAGCTTTTTTAATTCTATAAGTGGCTCGAGGCTTGCTATGTTGTTATTGGATAAGTTTAGATCTTCTAAATTAGGGAAGTGAGCTAAAAAATCTATACTCTCTAATTTTGAATCAGATACGCTCAAGGATACTAATGATGAATGTTTCCAGTTAGTTTCAATATCTAAAACTATTTCTTTACCACTTAAAGTCAATCGATTAAGGTTTGGAGTGAAGCTTAGCCAGGATAGTTTAAACTCTTTTTTTATTCTCGAGTGGTCGAAAATACTTTGTAACGAAGGCATGTAATGATCGTATTGTATTTCCAAATCTTCCCAAAGAACTATATCCTTTAAGGATTCAGTGTGAATATTTTCTAATTGGATAGGGCTTGCCGTGTTGCGACTAAAAATAAGACTGTGAACTTGAGGTCCTTGAAACTGTGCTGTGGTTGTGTCAATAGGTCCACTAATAAACTTGATATTTGGAGAGTTTTTAAAATCGTTAAGGTTTACAGGTATATTAGTATATAGTTCAGTTAGCTTAGATAAATCTAATTCGGAGTATTGAAAATCAATTTTACTACTTAGATTAAGGTATTTAAGGTTTCTAAATCTATTTATTTCTTTCGAGGTATTTGTATTGATTATATCTTGTAAATGCAATTTTTCTAAATTTTTTATAGATTCTCTAAAAAAACTAAATACATCTTCAGACAAATCAGGTAGACGGAGCGTTTTCAACCATGGAAAAGGGTTAGGCGAAGAGGAGGGGTTAAGATTTGTAATTTTTGATTCAACAGCAATAGCTTCTACTAATCGTGGAAAATCTATCAGCCAGTTTAAACTAGGAATATTTGAAGATATGCTAATGAGGTTTTCATTCAATTTCTCTTTTTTTAACCATTGTAAAAAATTAGACAGTTCCTCGTCATTAAATAAACTTGCGCTTTCTATAGATATTAGTTTGTTATTGAAAACTTTTAGAATATTTATATGGCGGAAGTCATTATCTATTGACTTTTGGATACCAGAAATATCTGAGCTACATTCAATATGTTCTATAGTGATTTCATCTTTATTATATTGATTCCAAAATTTTTTAAAGCGTTGAATTATATCTTCGGTAATACTTGGAATACCATCAAAAATATCTAACTGCTTTACCATTACTTCTTCTCCATCACCAGTGCAACTCTACCAACTACTTTCACTTCATCTTCATCAACGGTTAATGTTGAGCCATTAAAGCTAATCGCCAGTTTTTTACCTGGTAAGCGTTGGATCTCGTTTAGAGAGAGTAAGCCATCCATATCGACCAGGTATGTGCCGCTTACTGCTTGATGAATTTCTTTATCGACAATGAAGGTTGTTCCATCATGCTCAATGCCCATCACATTCAGAACCTTGAGTTTGTCTAAATAGCTCTTATCAAAGACGAGAGTTTCATTACCGACAAGCTTACCGTTTGTAAGTGAAAAAAGGTCCACATCAAAAAGGCTTTTTGATTCATTTTTCTTTGATGTGTGGGCCGTTCTGTCGGGGAAGGGTTCACCTTCACCTAAAGCTAGATACTTGATAGAGACGCCAGTCTTCAAATGAAGTCTAATAATCACTTCATAAGGGGTAAGACCTCGTTGATGCCAAGTTGAAATCGTGCCTTTTGAAACATTGAGGCATTCGCCAAGCGTCTTAAAGTCACTCGATTTTGTGACGAGCTTCATCCTTTCAGTAACATCTCTACCGCCGATGTACTCAAAAGGGGGTATTTTCTCTTGATATTCACTCATAAAAAGTCTAAATTTTCACTCAACGGTTAACTGCGAGGTGCAACTCGCTAATCCGGTAAAACACAATCAGTTACCTTAAAGGATATCACTATGCTCTCTTATCAAGTAGTTTTAAATACACCTTTCATGACTTATGACCAGTATTCTCAGTTTTCAGGTATGCCTAAGCGCACCATCATGGACTGGGTATCAGACGGCCGTTTACCTATTAAAACCAAAACAAAAGGCAAAGAAACACCACTGATCAACATGGTGGCTTTGCTTGAGATCGCGACTCGTGAAGCCATGCAAAACTTAGGTTGATAACCATGCGCTTATCTTCCCTGGTCCCAACCAAAGAGTATTGCCCATTGTGGCTCAACATCCTTGGTTGGAGTTTTGTTTTACTCCCGTTTTTCTTCTATTGAGTATTCGTTATGAACCCAAATGACTCAATGTGCGAATTCCGTGGCTCTAAACAAAAAGCATTTAACGAAGCGTGTTGCGCATTTGCGAACTCGGAGAACATGACCAAGTTAGCTGAAATGGTGGGTATGAACGCCACCATGCTGCGCAACAAGCTCAATCCAGAGCAGCCGCACATTCTTACCAATGTAGAACTTGTGATGATCACGAAGGCGAGTGGCAACTTCACCATTCTTAACAGCCTTTTGCTTGGCCTCGGTGTCGTGACCGCACAAATCCCACATGATGCGAGTGAAGAAACCTTCATTAAGCGGGCGTTAGAAAATGCCATGCACTCCGGCGAGCTTTCCCGTATGGCGCTTGAACATGCAGGCAGTGATCGCCTGAGTCGAACCCACAAACACACCATTATTCAAAAAGCACAGGCAGGCATCAGCAACCTTGTGCTGCTTATCAACGATATCGAAAGCAAAACAAAAGGCGTTTCACCATTTTTAGCGATGAGTGTGGATTTTGTCGCCAACGGTGCCGCCATACCTGGACTTGCCTAACTCATTAACGAACAAAGGAAGTTTTACCATGATAAAGATTGAATTAAACACCCTTGAGGAAGCGATACACCTCCATAACGTCGCCGCTCTTAATGCTTACAAATACCAACAGAACCTTGTTAAAGGCCAAGAGTGTCAGCAAAACGCCAATATCCGTATCTGGAAAGACATTCGTGACCAAGCCATCAAGGATATCGAAAAGTTTGCCGCTGCGAAGGAGACTGCCTAATGGAATATGTCGCTATTCGTTTGTTTGGTGATGGCGCAATGAAGCGCCACAAACACACCCAAGAATTAGAAACCACAACACTTGGAGACTTTGACTGTTTTGAGGACGCGATCCACCAAGCTTGTGAACAGCTTAAATGCAATCACGTTCGCCACGGTGTACTCAGCGAAGGCGAAGGGGCAGGCGGCTTTATCGTCGTGGATACACAGGAGTTTGTTGAGATATGAGTATTCGCAAAGATTGGTTTCAACAAATCAAGCGTGGAGAAGAGCATTATCAATATGGAAAACACCATCCCACGTATTTCAACATTCTCGGACAAAAATTTGGCAAGCTCACGGTTACTAAGCAAGACCCAGGGAAAGGAGTAGAGTGCCGTTGTGAATGCGGAAATACTCATATTGAAAGATATACCGTCGATCTTCGCAGAGGTCATCGCAAGAGCTGTGGAAAGTGCAATAACCTTAGTAGCCCAAATTTTAAGTTTGACGAAGATGCTCTTATTTTGAAGTGGGCTGGTATTAAATCGACTCAGGAGATTGCCAAGTTAGTTGAGCAGCTTGGATACAGAAAAGCTTCAATCAGCACAATCAAAAACAGAGTAAGGACGCTTAATCGCCATCGAGAGAAGAGTAACAAAATATCGTTGCGCAGAAAGGGGGAGCTCTACCCACATGCTAAGTGCTCAGATAACGATGTTGAATTATGTCGATGTCTTTATGACGAGGGACTCACGCCATCTCAGATTGCTGAAAAAATGGAAATGAATCGTTCTCATGTCAGTTCAATCGTTTATTACCATTCTCGCACAGAGCCTGCACTTAGTTGGAGTTTCAGATGAGCACGAAAATATACATCAACCCATGCCATTTGCCTTGCCCTGATTTAGAGCATTACTCGTTGACCAAAGAGGATAAAGAGCGGGGCCTTATTCAGCTAGCAAAAGTACGCAAAGAATTTGCCGCAAAAAGGGCGGAAACAGAAACGCTTCGAGAACGGCGCAAGAGATTATGGCTTGAGAAGCTAAAACAGAAGTCTCTGCGCTTACCTAATCGAGTGATAATGCCTTACTAAACATAATGAAAAAACACAATTTCAACCTGAATAATCCTCTTAATCGACTCCCGAGCAATCTGCATCGGGAGTTGCTTTCTTATCTGGACAATCACAAAGGCACATCTCAGCTTTCTTTTATTAATGGCGAATGGGTTCATGATGGAAAACTGACGCCAAGAGAAAGGGTCTTTGAGTTTGCGTCATCTATGGCCAATAAGCTCAAGCTACCTTACGACATTCGAAACTATATCGATAAAGCATCAGCCAGCAGGTTAAAAAAGTATGGTTTTAAGCGTGCGGTAGATTTTATTGAAAAACGAAGCAGTGCGGTTGCTGCAGCGTTTTCGGTCTTGCCTGAGCCGTGGTGGAAAGTTGATAGCGAAATTAAAATCGCTCAATTGGCCATAGAAATGGCTGGGCGTTGTGGTAATCGAGTTAGGTTGGCATCTGATCATGGTATGTCGCCAATGGAGAGTATTGGTTTTATTAACGAGTTCACTGGGGCTTCTTTATGGCTTCCCCATTTTGCTTATGTTGAAAGTTCTGACCAGGCATATTCGATGATATGTCGACTGATGGATGAAGGATTTTGGCGTAGAGCTATCGGTCGTATTGCAGTGGCCGTATTAGAAAATGCTCGCCGGGCTGCAGGTATGGTTTCTCCACACAGCTCTCCTTATGCGTCCAATGCGGCTTGTGAGTGGTTGACCATTCGGCAGGACCGACAAAGAGAATGGATTGAGCTCATGGCCATTGAATCTGAAAATGGTGATGTGGTTGATCTTAAAACCGTTATTGATTCGTCCCAAAGTAACCCGGCTAATCGAAGACATGAACTGATGACTCGTATTGCAGGTTGTCAGGAATATGCAGAGAGTAATGATCATGTAGCGATTTTTGTCACTATGACGGCGCCCAGCCGTTTTCATCGACTTAAAAAGCACGGTAAATACTGGGTTGAAAATCCTAAATTTGATGGCGGTAATCCCAAAGATGCCCATGCTTGGTTAAGCAAAGGTTGGAACTTGTTTAGAGCCTGGGCAGATTATCGTGAATTGACTTATTACGGTATGAGGGTTGTTGAGCCTCACCAAGACGGAACACCGCACTGGCATGGTGTGTTTTTTATGCCGCTTGGGCATGTTCAACAATTCATTGCAGGGCTTCAGTCGTATCAGTTTAGAGAAAATAGTGAGCTGTTCTTTGATGATGGTGCTCCAAGAACGAAAGCCATGAAGGCCCGTTTTGAGGCCAAGCTTATCGATAAGTCGGCAGGCGGTGCCGTGGCTTATCTGGCCAAATACATATCAAAGAACGTTGATGGTTATGCGCTTGAAGGTGAAACCGATCGAGACAACAAAAGAGCGCAGCTTCAAGAAACCGTGAAAAACGTGACTGCCTGGTCGCGTACATTTTGTTTTCGTCAATTCCAATTCCAGAAAACTCCACCTGTGACTATTTGGCGTGAGCTTCGCCGCATCGATGAAGAGCAAGAATACTGCTTATTTGAGAAAGCGAGAAGAGCGGCCGATCTTGGCTTTTTCTCCGCTTACATGGATTACATGGGCGGGCACCGACTTCGTTCATCTGAGCGCCCGATCCGTTTGGTTAAAAAGGAAAGAGAAAATAAATACGGTGAAATTGTCGAGGTAACTGACGGGGTGCAAGGGTCCGGTTTGGTTGTTTATACACGGGAAACGGAATGGAAACTCGTC
>NZ_BJXJ01000066.1 GCF_007990935.1 Vibrio sagamiensis NBRC 104589 | reverse complement strand
AAACTCTTCAATATCTTTGGAATTTACACATGAAAAGAGGTACTCATATAAGCACCTCAGACACACCTTCAATTTTTGCAACAAGCCCGATTTTCAGGGGTGCTTGCTGCAACAAGCCACAAGGATAAAGGAAGACACGCTCATAAAACTGATGATTTAATGAGCGTATCAACCAAGCCAAGAGCATCCTGACTATTAAAATTCAATTCTTATTTTACTTCCCAAGCATTTAATTTACTTATAACAAACGTTTCAATATCTTGAATATGACTCAAGTAGTGAAAAGGAAAACCTATCTCAATCATTAAATCATCAATGAGGAGTTGTCGAGTACATCCTGAATGCTTAATCTCCGATATACTACTACTGTCACAAGTAGCCACATAAAAATCATCTCTATTTACTGGCAATTCACCTGTAGGCATCACGGAGAAAATATCAAACAAACCACGATAGCCATGTTTTTCAAATATAAAATAAAACTGACTCAAGTCATCAAATAGTACTTCTCTATCGGAGTCATGGTTTTTCGCATACCATATAGAAGACCATCTTGAAGTATCTAAATATCGCTTTTTTGCTAAATCAGCATAGTATTCCACACTTACAAAAATACTTCTCCTTATACCTAAATTCCTAAGCTTTATCTCAGAAGAAGAAAACTCCAAATAAACTGAATTGACCTCTTCATCCAAACCACCAATAGACTTCAGCCAGCCCCAAGGAGACAAATCTACGATATACGAGCTGGGAAAACTAAAGTTTTTTCCACCTATTTTGTATTGTATTTCACTTGCACTCACATAAAGAGATGAAGTAGATAAAATAAAAATAATTATACTGAATTTTAAAAGTCTCATTGTGTATCACATCCTCTACGACACGTCTTTATCAGAATTTTCGACAGAGCCGAATTAGTCCCATATAAAACTTTAATCCCAAGAAAAATTTTATTTTGTGAGTTATTTAAATAAAGCTTGAAGAGTGAGGTGCCCAAATGGACACCTCTGAGGGGTGTTTCCGCTTTTACATTAACCCCACATCCCTAAGACGGCAGAAACTGCCCAAAAAATTGAAATCCCAACTAATGATAAAACTATCGCAATTAACAGAATTATTTTAGATAATTTCTCTTTAAAGACAATTACTTCATTATATATAAGAAAAATATATAAATATATTGGAGCAAGAGCAATAAATACTATAGAACCAAAAAGGCCAATACCATTCACAACATCAGCAACCAAAAGTACAAATAAACCAATTATACTATCCATATCCTCACTATCATCTGAATCTATTAATTACATTTGAGTTAACAGGCCCCCAAACCAAATTATCAAGTGTATTGTTAATGCCACCGAATGGTCCACTCCCACCCCCAACAGTTTTGATATAGAACCAGCCGTTGTGATTTACTATCGTTCTATCAACATATCCAGGGTGGAGGATATGATTCGATAAAGTATGATTTTGTATTCCTATTTGAGCTCCATTAGAATCGTATATAGCATAAGTGTTGATATGATCTTCCCCCCATGGTCCAGGAATATTTGCATCCGCCATAAACGATTGACCTGGTATGAATGGCTTGTCCTGACCAGGGTAAGTCCCATAAGTATTTAGTGCATCTACAAGAGCTTCTCGAGTGCAACTACTTGATTCAAGGCATACTGCTTCAGAAAAGTGAGTATATTTATGTTCACCGCGTAATACCCAGTTCTTTGCAGTGTTTTTCGCTTTTTTAAGAGCATGTTCATCATTAAACATACGAGCCATAGCACCCATAGCAGCACCGTTAGCAAACTTACCACCAGTTAAGTGTGATGTCACACCACCAATAACCGCTGCCGCTGCAATGCGCTCGCCACTGATGCCCAAATTCTTGTCATCAATCGTTTCATCAATATAGGGTGAGAATGCTTGGGCCACAGCTGCGGAGGCAAAGCCTTCACCAAACTTACCACCTTGCATAACCGAGGATATTCCGCCAGCCACACCGTGAGCAACGGTTTTTATTGCCCAAGCGGAGCTACCGAAACTGCCCACAGGGAAATTGCTTCCGACAACATTGTACAGTGCAGCGGTAGCTAAGGTACTCACCAACCCACGCAGACCACCGGTCATAGTCGCATAGGTCGTACGGATAGCAAAAGCGACCCAAGGCGCATAAATACCGACAATCATCAATCCAATTTGAAACGCATTTTCTCTGACGAAACGTCCAATCTTCTTGAGCATCCCGCCAATTTTCTTCAGTGCCCGTCCAACCTTTTTGAACAGCTTCTTCAAGAAATGGCCTGAGGGATCCGTATATTTCATCGGATTATTCTGCACATAGCTGTAGCGATTAAATGATTGGCTATTGTTTGGTGATTGCACATAACTGTCTGCGCTGATGAAACGACCCAGCGTCGCATCGTACATACGCGCATTCATGTGAATCAAGCCCACTTCATCGACCTGCTCGTGTCCAGTGTATCCTCGATTAACGTATGAATCCTGCTCAAAGTAATTCGGACCTTTTTGCCATTCAAAGTAACGTTCCTTACCCCAAGCATCGAAGCTTTTACGGTCAACAACATTACCCCAAGTATCGGTCACCAAATCATGAGAGCCTAAAGCATCGCTGTGAAGGTAACGAACCTGACGGTCAAACGAAGCCGTTTTACCTGCCGAGTTCGATTTCTTGCGATGTACATTGACCGCTACAAGCTTACCACCGCCATTGATGAATTGCTTATGCTCAACTTCACCATTGGCACGATCGATTCGTTCATAAGCTTTACCCAGATACCAGGTTTTATCGCCATCTTGGTTTTGTTTAAAATAACGATTATGGTTCACATCATAACTAAACTTAACCCATTGGCTGCCCTTTGTTATTTGGGTTGGTTTGTTAAATCCATTCCAAACAAACTGACGACCATCGCCAGACAGCATATTACCGTTTGCATCATAGGCGTACTGCTTACTGCCTGCTTTGGTAACCGCATGAACATGAGCTTTATCAGCATAAACATAGTTTCCAACATCCGATTTATGACTGATATTACCTGCACGGTTGTATGCAACACTGTAAGTCTTATTAAACAGTGGATTCTGACGGTGTTTGCCACCTAAGCCTTTCAGTGTATTTGAAGACAACCGATCTAAATTGTCGTAGCTGTAGTAATCATCAATATCATTTATTAAATCCGTACGACGTTTCACGTTGTCCATTCGGTCATACACATAATGAAGTGCTCGAATTGACTTAGTGCCACTTTTTGTCGTGATATTTAATAGTTGGCCAGTGGCTTCATTGTAATCGTAGAGGTTTTCTAAACCATTACCATACAGTTCAGCACTAATTCGCCCTTCTGCATCAAGATTACTGAGCTTCCAGTAGTAAATACGACCTGCCGCTACTTGATTTTTAATGTCTTCAAGTTCACCTTTCGCTTTTAAGCTATCCTGCCCCATGATATTGAAGCGATTAGCGATGTATTGTGTCTGTTTGGCCAAAGAAACCAATTGACTTGCTGCCGCAATATAGTTGGTTGCTTGCTGATGTAAATCATTTTTGACAAATTCAATACGTTGAATCTCATCCGCTAAATGCTGTAAACGATCAAACTGACTGCGCATCTGGCTGTCGTACAGTGGATCATCACGACCAACAGGCACTTCCGTGATGCCAGCTTGGCCAGAAGCATCAAAATCACCATAGAAAACGGTTTTGTTTGAATCGGTTAAGCTAGATTCAATCCGTTTCCATTCTTCGATACTGATTTTGGAAACAGTATTACCTTCCAACTTAAGATGGAAAGCAGGCGGTGCATATAAAGGTATTGCGATATCTTGTGCAATAAGAACAAAGTTATCCGGTACTTTTAAATAACGCTCGCCATTAGGCCCGAGGAACACTTCCAGTGCTTTACCATATGCCGTGGTATACATTTCAGCAGTTCCACCGGACAGGTGTTCAACTTGATCCTTAAGCTGTTGATACTCCCTAGCCCTGTTTTCATAATACTTAATTTGCTTAGACAGCTCTCCCGCTTTCGATAAATAAGAGCGTGCTTTAACAGCTGCCTCATTAATCAGGGGTTGGATCACCTGACGATATTCAGCCTCACTGAATTGAGTAGTGGTCTGATTTTTGGTGCCCCAAACACCAGTATTAATCCCGGTTGCTGAGTCATAATCGTAATGAAGTTTGAAAGCATCAGGCCTTGTTTCTTCCTTGACTTGACCGAATTTATTATAGGTAAACTGCCGGCTGAAAGTGTGCTCGCGAGTCATGACTTGTTCAAGACTGACTTGGCCTAAACCATTATAAAAGATATTTTTGGTGTATCCTGGCTTCGTTTCTCGAACTAAAGCGCCTTTCCAACTCTGGCCTTTATACTGGTCATAGACCCAATTTTCCGTCTCGGTAGAAGTTTGTTTTTTACCATTCACCGTAGAATGCGTTTGTGTACTTCTAGATACCATCCGACCAAGCACATCATACGTCATGCTGGTTGTTTGTTTTTTGGCATCCGTTTGCGTCAACAGTTCGCCAAACGCATTGTATTGGTAAGTCCAAGAGCCAAGATCAGGATCTTGAGTCGCGATTTTATTGCCTAAACCATCATATTGATTGACGATTGTCGCCCCATCTGCCCCTTTTGCTTTAAGAAGTTTACCCATTGGTGAATACGTTTTTTCAATGCTGGCACCTTCAGGTTGCACAACTTTGATTTTCCACCCCATGGCATTCTGGTATGTCGTCTTCTTGCGGCCCAAGGCATCGGTTTCTGTCACACTAAATGGCCCATAGGAAAAACGTACCCATGAATCCTTTTCACCGGCAGGGCCTGGCTCAGATACTGATGTAATACGGCCAAGTCGATCGTAATGTGTTATCGAATACTGCGGCGTTTCTCCTTTAAAATAAGGTCGACTCACTTTATGAACTTGACCATTTTGGTTATAAGTGGTGTCTTTGTATATCCACTTATTATCTTGACCGAGTGTCGCAACTCTGAGTTCTCGTTGAAGATTATCGTAATAAACAATACTTTGACCTAAACCGGCCGTTTGATTAATGACACAATAAGCAGCAAGTGATTGAGTATGTGGGCTACATTGATTTGAATTTGTCGGATAATACTTAGTAAAACTGTCGATGAATCCACTGGTACTTTGCGTTCTTGAACGCGTTGTACGACCGAATTTATCACTTTCAATCTGACTTTCTATGCCGTTAATATCAAATTTGCTCGACTTATTGGTGATTCGATTTGTCACCACTCGGCTAGTAAAGCCCAACGAATTGGTCGAACGAACTTCAACAGTCGCATCGCGGTAAGATTTCGAGACCTTGTTTGTTCTTGTCTCTGAGCCTTTTTGAGCATTTGCCCAACCCGTAATACTGCTGCTTTCTACTTCTCCTTCAGCATTGCGTGCGTAACGCTTGATCACTTGAAGTTTATGGCCAGGTTCAATGATTTCTTCTTTCAAAAAGCCCGTTACGCTATCGTAACTAAAGCGTGATGTTCTTTTTTCTTGTTGACCATTGGGTGCAATATGGGTGACCGATGATTGATTAAGCCGCCCTAAAATCCAACGACTAGGGTGATTACTGTAGTCACTTTCTGTTTTTTGTGTAAACGTTTCTGAGCGGAGAGTCACTGGGTTTGTGCCCGTTGTCTTCACTTCGACCAAACCTATATTGCCATACTCATCAAAACGGCCATGGCTCGTCTCCACTGTTGACAATAGTTTGCCATCTAAACCATAGCTTTTTGATGTTTCCTTGGTTTGAAAAACACTCAGGCGTTTTTTGCCTAATTGAGGCACATTAGCGACATCAAGCCTGCCGTCATGGTTGGCATCATTGATGTACCAGTGGCCAGATTTTTGTTTTAAATGTGGTAGAACATGGTTGAGCTGGCTCTGGTTAAGATTAACTAACTTGGCCTCATAAATAGTATATGAACCGGAAATGTTGTCAGTTGCGGATTTTCCTGTCAGTTCATAAACCTGATTGGACGGCAATAATAATGGGACCATTATCTCACCTGCAATCGGCACAAAGGTATCGGGTACTTTTAAATAAGTCTTACCTTGATAGGTATATTGTTCAAAATAACCGAACTCGTTGTTAGCTAATGCCTGATTGGCTTGCTGTGTGCTAATTTGAATTAATTGCCCGTTTTTACCTGTACTTTTGCTCCCATATTCCGTATCAGCTTGATTGAGTAACGTACCATAACGTTGAAAGTCCCACTTTTTATCATCAGGTAGGGATGGAAGCAGGTATTCTTTGGCGGTTTTTACCCTCTGTGCATAAGGAAAATCAGTCCGATAGTGAATTTCACGCCCTTTTGCATCGTTTTTATTGACATCCCCGCGATTCATACTGTAAGTATTCTGCTGGATCTGCTTTACCCAAGCAAAACCGCTGTGACCTTCACCTTGCATGTGCACGCGACTAGGGCCATATTGGTATTGAGTAATGACGCCATTATACTCCTTCGGGTCTACCCCAGTAATTGATTTATAAGAACGTAGCTCCGATACCAACAAAGCATTAGGGTTGGAAGGTACATAAGGATATGACAATGGTTCGGGCCATTGTGGCGTACCGATATCTTTATGGTGTGCGTATTTAATTTCAGTCTTAAATCCAAGACCATTTATCACTTCTGAAAGACGTAATTTATCATGTCCAATGGTCCCACAAGAAACTTCCCCATCATTCTTGATGTATGTGCAAGAATCCAACTGTTGATCATCATTTAGATCCACAATCCATTTAATTTGGGGACCCATAGAATGGTCTGACCATTCAGAAAAGATATTTTTACAATCCAGTATATCGCGATTTCGAAAACTCTTGTATGTAGTACAAAAGTTCATCTTTCCATCTCTGTCGCTGAGCCACAATTGGTGACCCTGACCCCAATCGATATCTTTGATGACGATATCATTATCAAAACGAGAAATATTTTTGAGTGAGCCCAACGAACACGTCATATTACTGCCCGGACCGGATTTTTTTTTGCCAGTGCCACGACAAAAATCTTCGGCGCCATCACCGTTGACATCCAACCACCATCGACGCTCTTTATAGCCGAAATCAGTAATAGGGATGATTTGATTCTTACCACCAACAATTTCACCCGCATTAAAGCGTGTACAGGACAACTTAGCGCCATTAGTGATCGAGCATAAATCCTGAAATCCATTGCCATCTATGTCTGCCCACCATGTTTCGCTGCTCTTACCCCAGGTGATACCATCAAAAACATGAGATTGAGAGAACGATTTCCCATTCTTGTTTGTACTACAAATGAGCTGATTTTTGCTGTTTTTGCGGCAAATATCTGGTCGTCCATCTCCATTGAAGTCAAAAGCCCAAATCCATTCTTTTTTTGTGGACATGTCGAGCATTGGATATTTTTGTGTCTTGATGACTCCTTTGCCAGACACAACCTCAAATTCGTAACAACGCAGCTCTTTATCAAGCATGCGACAGTATTGAGGCTTACTGTTTCCCTTAACATCAACCCACTGAGCCCAAGAAGTATCGGCTTTGGCGTTTAATTCTGCTTTTAAATCAAAGTCGACTTCAACAGAATCAACATCCCTATCTTTAGAAAGTAAAGAGCATCGAACAAGGCCATCTTTATACTTTTGACACAAGTCTGTCCAGCCATCTTTATTAATGTCGATAAACCATTGGGTATCACCCAAAGATTTAATCTTAAATTTATCATCTCGCGAACTGGAACCCTTCCACTTAAACCTAGTTTCATTAAGACAACTATTGTTAGCGTCACACAACGTTATATACATATATCTTGTATAAGAATTATGTAATCCAGGTTCTCGACGTATTTTATAATAGTTCTTTAATTGTCCCCTAGCTTTGATCTCAATTTTATCAAGTTGGATATTTCCTTTGTGCACTTGCCCATCAAACTTATTGAAAAAAGTCTGTATTGTATGATTTGGATCAACCGTTTGTACTTGACCATAAACAAAGCGAACTTCGAATATGTCATACGTGACTGACTGAATCTGTCCAAAATCATTATAGTGATAATAGATAGGGTTTTTGCCTGTTCGATCATCAATACGAGTAAGTAACCAATTTGAATCATCCAGTTTCTTACCAAACGTCATCACATCGCCAGACTTGGTGTAGAGAGTAAACTGACTGTTTGTATCCGATGCATTCTTGGTTAACACAACTTTTGAATAGTCTTCCATATAAGGGCGATAAGTTGAGCCATTTTTAGCTTGCTGGCCACCTGTTATAATGAGTCGACTGCCATCAATACAGAAGTTGTCTTGATCATCATATTGAACTGCACGGATTTTTCCATCCAGAGACGCCATGGAACCACAACGAGAAACCGCCGGTAAGCCCGCTAAATAAAAGCCAGAGCCTATGATTCCGCCTGAAGAGTTATTACTACTGTAAGATAATGCAAGCTGTGGTGTATTACCGCCGCGTCCAGTTGGTGCCTGAATTGGAATTTCATAATTAGCGCTGCCCGACTGGACAACCACTTCACCGGGTAGAGTGCCGACCTCTAGTGCCTGTAACGTAAAAGAGCAGACAAAAAGAATCAGCAGCCATATTCGTGACATACTTTTATCCTTGTGATTATTATTTTTCGATTTGTTTTATTTCTTGATATAAATGGTCAATGTCGATGTCTAACTCATCGGCCGTTTTTTGTTGGTCAGAGTCCTCAACAACCGGTACTTCGGTTTTCCAGATAGCCTTTCTGAGTTGTTTTACACTGGTTTGAGAATTCAATTTATCGACTGAAAAATCGTCTTCAAAATTGATTTGTAACCGTGCATCTTCTGCTTGTATTTGTGCTTCTTTCTCTTGACGCTTTGATTTATCTTGCTGCCATAGGTATAAGTTCAAGGCCACGATGCCAATAACAAAAAGTAGAAATATACCCACCACTTTACGAATAAAGGCACGCTTTTTCACGTACTCAATATCCTCCTCATTTGTTGTCAAAGGTGTACTCCAGGTTCATTGATGTATATGAATAACAATTAGCTGTAATCAAACAGCTAATATATAGAATGAGTATTTATGCGAATAATCGAGATAGTTTTGGCATCATATTAGCCAACACGAAGTATTTTGACTCTCATTACATTTTCCTAATTTATTTATAAAGGTAAAAAC
>NZ_BJXJ01000065.1 GCF_007990935.1 Vibrio sagamiensis NBRC 104589 | reverse complement strand
GATGGGAGCGTGGTCAGATTCAGAACCATTGTTGAGATATTTCACTTGCCGATGTTCTACATCTTGCCGTCATCGACCTTCACGCTTTAGACGAGCAATGGCGTTACCATAAGACGAATGTTTCTCAGTATAATTATCGACTTTGCCACTTAACAATATTGCCATTGGCCAATTTGGCAAGAATTGAATAGCTGCTTATTAATGTTCCGTTATATTGAAATGGAACTGACTTAAAATTCGCAGTGATCGTACTACCATCAGAAAATGTTGTTTGTTGAACATTCCCACGTTTATCTAACCATGAATGACTGATCAGTGCTTGATCCCAAAGTTGTTGATGAATTGGGGAAAATCCATCTTGATAATGCTTTAGTTGAGTAATGCGCTCGCTGTTGACTGATAACGCCTCATCACGAGTCAAGTGTACCATTGCTGGTGTGTTATAGAGCATGGCAATCAGGTCACGTTCGGTTTTAACATTACTAAACTTCAGGCTATCACTGTGCCAATGATGAGTGTTTATGATCTCATCATGGAATACCGCTTGATAAAGTGGAACACGATACTGTGGGGCGAATAACAAGGTGCGATATGGTTCTTTTACCTGAACGGCTTTAAAAAAATATGCCGGCTTATGGCCTGGATACCATCGGCCCAAGTAATACTGTGAATGATGGTTTTTAGTCATCTCAATATCTGTCCAACCAAACCCCACTGTCTCTAAGCCATGAGCGAAAGCGATACCAGTACTGGTTAGACTATTACCATCTTCTGAACCTAGAATGATACCTTTTTGTTCTGCAAGCCAACCTAGTCTTTGATTATAGGCCGTTAGCATCGCTGTTTGCGTTGTGTTATCGCGATAATCTTCACGAGCCATTGCGGTTGCATCGACATCTAGAAACACACTGTTAAATTGCCCATAGCGTGCAATATCTAGCATTCTTTTTTTGACGTAGTTAAGATGACAATTTGGATTCAAATAGAAGCCATTTCCCCGAAACCCCAATGTCTTTTCACCGTTAGCAAGTTCAATTGCGCAGCCTAATCGGATTTCTTCAGGTAGATTTGCGGTTAGCCAGCTATCATTGCTTCCTTTCATCAGTGCAGTGTTATAAGAGTCATAGACACCTACTAAAAAACCTTGTTGTTTTGCCTTTTGCGTGATTTCTGGATGATAGAAACTGGGCATCCAATTTTCGAAACCTAGCCAAAGCTTATTTACCCCTGCCTGTTTTAAGTTATCGAGCATATCGCTTGAAAGCGCCTGTCCCCATTGGCTAGGTGGGACTAGATAGTCGCCAGCGTGTTGCTCTAGCCAATGATAAATGGATTGTGCAGCGTGGTATTGATCGCCAATCGTGTTATTGCTTAGAGTGGGGGAGTCCACGTTAAACTTGTTGGTCATAGAGTTACTGATGGAGTCTAAAAGTAATTGTTTGTGATACTGACTGAACCAACCTTGTTGCCTATCAAAGCCGAGTAGCTCGTGCTTTACATTACTCGGTATAGTGAGCCCAGAAGCCCCAATATACCAATCTTTTAACCCCCACCAATCTTTAACGTCGTTGATGCTGAGCGGATCTGTACCAAACAGATAGACGTGACTCGCACCAATTAACTTTTTGAGTTCCTTGTTATGACTGAGCTTATTGGTGAGTGGATTTGCCAGCCCTGTTTTTTGTCGATACTGCCGATAGGTAACTGCGCCACTTAAAGGGCTATCACCCAGCGTAATCACTAGATCCAGTGACTGTTTAGCACTAAGTTGAGTAAATTGATGAGTTGCTGACATATCGATCCGGCCGTCGACAGTGTTAAACGTTAGTGCATTATTTGTTGGTGTGGTCAGCATATAATTAATAAAACGGCCACCTTGCTTAACGGTCCAAAACGGCATCTTCAAATCTTGGGTTGTATTTGCCCCCGAATAATTATTGATAAGAAAATTTGCCCATATTGAATTGTCTAATGGCACTCGCATTCCTTCACTAAATGGTAAATAGAGCGTCTGACTTTTACTTTGGTCAAGGTTAAACCATTGGACATCAATAGGGTGTTGTCTAGAAACGTGACCGTTGTTTGGTAACGACAGTGAAAGTGAGAGTTTACGATTAATCAAAGAAGCAGAAATGTTCAGCCCTGAAGGCTGTATTTGCCAAGTTGCTGTGTTATCCGACTTTGCTAAGATTTGATAGCTTTGAGGCATTTTTTGCTCGACATGTAGCCCCGGCTGATTAATTGACAGATTATTCCATTCAATAGCTAACGTTTGTGGTGAAACCAACACAAAATCGTTGGCATTTTTTAGTTTAATAGTGTTTGCGTAACCGTTGCTTGTACTGAAGAAAAAGGGTAAAGAGCACAGCAAGCTATGTGCGAGTTTGTTCAGTGACATGGTGATATGACTCCAATAAAACAAAGGTGTCATTTAAACGAAGTTTGATTAGTATTTTGTCACCTATATGTCCCTATTTTATTGATAGGGAATGGATAACCTTTGGATGTATTCGATGCTAATCCCTTTTTGATACTCCACCAGTTCAACAATAGCACTGAGGAACTTAGCCTCTGCTTTCACAGTATGTTCAGGTAATGACTCTAGGTTTCGGGTAAAAGGAATTTTGCTATCAATTAGATTGTAGTTTTTGTCGAACCACAGCCAGCTTGCGACCGCTCGGGGGCATGATGGCACATGCTTTGGCAAATTAACCTGAACTTGTGTTTGTTTCGAGTGATTGATTAGCGATAGCCAGGAGGCCGTGTTAGGAAAGGCGAGTATAAGTGATGTTTTACTTTCATCAACGACAAGTGTGAAAATACCTTGAGCTGGTCTTTTTAACAGCTCGTCGCTTTCGATCTCTTGATAGCCAGGACGAGTCATCAAATCACCTGACAACAGAACATTACCTTCTGGTGAGATGAGTGATATATGCTGAGGTTGGTGATTATTTTCAGTAGCTACTCTGAATTGATAACCTTGAGAGGCGAGACCAGAGCGTTTAATTAGGCTAAGACGGAAGTGGTTATTTGTCATTCGTATCGACGTTAATCTGCTACCACAGTCCGTTTGTGCTAATAATTCATTTTTAATCGGTAGCCAATAGTTACTTTCGATATGATGTTGACTTAGCGCTAAGGTAAGCTCTTGCCAAGCAAGTTGAGGTTGTTGATTAAGTGTTGCTTGGTATGCACTTTGTAACGGTGAATTGGCAAAGAGGCTCGCATACCCTGATGAAGACATTGCCAAGCTTGCTATAGAGAAAAATATGCTTCTGTTCATTTTTGTGTCTCTATTAATCTATAACCAACCCCACGATGCGTTTGAATATTGAGACTAGGGAGTTTTTGCCGTAGATGCAGAACATGGTTATCAACCGTTCGTGTGCTAGGGAACGCTTCATAGCCCCAGATTTTATTTAAAAGCTCATCTCGATGGAAAACGCGGCCCTGATTTTGTACTAATAACAGTAATAGTTGAAACTCCTTTGGTTTGAGTGCAACTTCTTGCTGGTTTAAACGTGCAACTCGCTGTCCCAAATCAATTTCTATATCGGCGTAAGTCATAATACTTGAGCCAATCGGACGCAGTTGGGAGTGAACTCTGGCCAGTAACTCTGCACTTGAAAATGGTTTCGTGACGTAATCTTTTGCGCCAGCCATTAACCCTTGAATACGCTGTTCAACCTCTATTTTTGCCGTTAATACTATAACGGGAACAGCTTTTAACAGTAGCCACTGTGATAAATGCTTTAAGCTGTCCCCATCAGCTAATTGCCTGTCTAGAATAACCAGATCGGCCTTATACCAAAGCTGAGTGGCTTGTACAGCGTTAGTCACCCAAAGACATTCAAATTGATGTGAGCTAAAAAAACTCACTAACCCTTGGCCGAGCAGTTGATCATCTTCAATCAGCAGAATTGTGTTCATAAGGCAGTTCCATAATACAACGGGTTGGGTTACGAAGAATGGTAAGTCTGCCATTCATGATTTTGATTAGATGTGCGACGATCTCCAAGCCGATACCCATATTCTTTGTGTTGTGTTTCTTGCGTTTAAATAATCTTCGCCATCGTGAAGGAAATTCCCCATGATCGCTTACCTCAATGTACAGATTGGTCGAAACGGTGACCTTAACCATCACTTCTCCCATACCATGTTGTTTGGCATTTATGATTAAATTTTCCAAGCATATCGCGAGCCAATAATAAGGGAGCTTGAGGTGCTTATCTTGATTCAAGGAATACGTGACTTGATTTTTTTCACAGTAGTAAGCTAGCCAATCAGCAATCGATGCGTGTTGACGCATCAGACCTTCTTTACCCGATACACTTAAATAGGTCTTACTGTTTTCAGTCAGCTGTTCTAATCGTTGGTAATCTGCCGATAAACGCCAAAAAGTGTCTTGGGTTTCTTCATCCAGTCTATCGAAGCTATCGCGAAACATATCGACAGTTAAACCTAAACTCGTGATAGGTGTACGCAATTCATGGGTTAATAGTTGTAAGATAAAACGTTTCTCACGTCGTTGTTTGTGCTTCAAAAAGCTTAAACGAGCAAAAAAGCTTGCACTGAGCAGACTGACGATAAGGAATATGATTTGCAGAGATACGCTTGATGGTTGTTTTTCGCTGATACATAAATTGCTATAGACTAGGGTACAGCTTTTACCCTTCAACGTTAACTTTTTTTGGTCTGCGAGTGGTTGCCAAATGCTTGCTGGCACAGCTTTCCAACCAGTTTCATTAGATAGCCATAAAGTATCGCCTTCCAACCACGCACGATATCCATTGATAAGTGCATCACTACCAGATTCGGACAGCAATTTTAATTTGTCGTGCAAAGGATGCATAGGGTTGGATAAAGTGGTGAATTTCGATAATTCGTTCAGAAAGTCAGGACTAAGATCATCGTGTGATTCTAAATAACGATCCGCGAAACTGCCGCCTGCTGGATGGAGAGGTTTATTCGTCAGAAACCAATTAACAGGCAGTAACTGCTGATTACAGACCTTAAGTTCAAACTCAATCGCTTGTTGAACAATTGGTTTGCTCGACGAAGCAAATTTACAAATAGTAGAAACATGTTCAATCAGGCGTAAATCATTCCAATCAACTTGGGTAAAATTTGGGTAAACTGCACTGCTTTTTAGCAATGTCATTGGATATTGGTGAAGTTCATTCTGCGTTACAGTGTAGGGTACTTGCTGCCATGATTTTTGGTATAACTCCTGCCATTGGCTCTGTATGTTTTGTCCATAAGTAAAGTGAGAATACAGTATCGCAAGACTCAAAATGTAGTGGGCCTTAATCATGGAATATCTCGACTCGAAATAATGTGCAGATCTTAGAATACTTTTCAATAGTTTTGTAATCTATATGTCAACTTATACCCAAGTATCTTAATGTCACTCAGGTATAAATAAACCTCCCTTTTGAAACGGGCTTGTTGCAAACTATCATGGCTAGCTCATTTTTTGTCATTCCATAAGATTATGAGCCGTTTTTGCACTTTCACTAGCTCGTTACTTAATGAAGAAATTGAATTTAGTTCTAATCATTTACATAGATTTTAATCGATGGCCAAAATGTTGATACACAAAGTCATTGTCGAAGCCGTCGACATTCTGGCTAGAGAAGATAAGTGGGGTGGCGCCTTGTTTTAAGGCTTCTTTTTGAGATTCAACAATCAGTATATTAATGATCATCATCCCTGCTATGCTGGAGAATGCTCCTGTCACTTTACCATTCACTTTACACAATCCATCACCAGGTGGGACTCGATTGTCGATAACGATATCAGCGATGTCCATTAATTTCAGACCTGAGTGATGGCGGCTTGGGTATTTTGATGATTGTTCAACAGATGTAATCGCGATGACCGAATGACCTTTTGATTTGGCAATTTGGGCAAATTCAATTGGCAGAGCATTACGTCCAGAGTTAGAAATTACTAGAACCACATCATTTGGGGAAATATTCTGATCATTCCAAATAATTTCAGCAAGACCAGACAATTTTTCCATTGCTGATCCTCTTAAAGCTCCATCATGAGTAAGCAGCACAGAATCCAAAATAGCGTTGACATTGCCAAGGCCTCCTGCACGAATAAATCCCTCTAAGCCAATCATATGTGAGTGGCCAGTTCCTAGAACTTGAATCATGTTGTCTTTGGCTATGGCTTGAGCAAACAATTTGGTTGCTTCAGCTAAAGCTTTTTGGTTTGTTTCTACAACGGAGGTAAGTTTTGGAAGTAAGCAATTAAAATATTCGGACATTTCTGAGTCTCCTATACTGTACAGACTTGGTAAAGATATCAACTCTTAAGCTCTGATCTGATACTATTCCACCAACTTATGATACTTTTATTGATTAATGACTGTAGTGTGTAATTGCTCAATTAATTGATAAATCACCAATGATGTTTTTTGAATGAAAGCAACAATACAGAAAATACCACAGAGGCATGGTTGGTCATGGCGCTATAAGATGTTCGAAGAAGTTGTTAAACCAGAAGATTGGCATGTCCATCAAGAATTTGAGCTGGTTTTACATAGAAACTTTCGTGGAAAATCAAAGATCGACCATTTCGAAGGAGTGATTGAACATAACGAACTACTTTTGCTGGGCCCTGGCGTTGCCCATAGCTTTGAATCAATTAATTCTAATGAACAGAATCCATGTAAAACTTATGTCATCTGGTTTAGTAAAGAATGGATTGCAAAATTGATGTATAGCTGTGTCGAACTAAGGCCATTTTCGACTATTATTAGAGATGCAAATAAAGGCGTTAAGTTCTCCAAGCAAACTGCGGAAAAAGTTTTTCAACACCTTAATAATTTTGAAGAGCTTACCCCAATTGGTCAGCTTGCGGTCTTAATTCAAATCTTAGGTGAGCTGTGTATAGAGCAATCACATACCACCTTGTTTTCCTATACCCAATCAGAAGAAAAGGAAACTTCACACAGTGACTTCAGTAAGATAGATCAAATCTGTAAGTACATCGATAAACATTATTCATCCGATATCACCTTAAAGAAACTCGCTGATTATATGTATGTAAGTGAAAACACTGTTCACCGTTGGTTTATACAACACTTCAACGAAAGCTATATATCTTACTTAACCAAGCTGAGGCTAAATCATGCATCTCAGCTACTCACTACGACATTACAGCCAATCAGCTTAATTGCCGAGAACGTCGGTTTTACCAATCTGTCCAACTTTAACCGCTCGTTCAAAAAGTACAGAGGTATGACACCTTCGTTATATCGAAAGCAACACAAATGAATAGGAGTATTGTCAATCTCGGCTGATTCAGAGTATAAGTGCCTAAACAATTTTTCCAATACTTAAAGTTATTCAAAAATTACAAACATTCTGTTTGCCGAAACTGATTTCTTCACAGTTGGCACCTTGCGTTACCATAATCGTGTTACCGGGTAACTTTTGCACCATTCCTTCTCTGCTCGAAAGTCAACTTATGATCTGTGATTGTACGCTTGCCTTACTTGTAGTTATCCGAGAGAGTGTCGGCGTAAGCTTTTTAAAAATTATGCGTCATGTTGCATTGTAATGTTCAATGTGTCTCACTAACCTATTGATTATCAATTGAACTTCGTTTACAAAGATTGCATGATAGGATTATGAAAAATGACTGAAAGCCGTATAGAAAGCGTTATACGATTAGGATAAGTTATGAGTTGGTTGATAGAAAATAAAGAGTGGATATTTAGCGGTGTTGGCGTGTCTTTGATTGTGTTTATTCTTTCACTTTTTAGTAAAAATAAGCAATTGAAACAATCGCAAACGTCAGGCAACAATTCTAAGAACTACCAAGCGGGTGGTGATATTAAAATAGGTCAGGGCGATGATAAATGATCAAATCCAAAAACAACAAGGGGGTGACCACTCCACTAATGTTCAAGGACAATCAGTAGTTATCAACCAAGGTCTCAGCTATTCTGACGCACGCGAAATAGCATTAGATGTATACAGGTCTAATTTTTTGCAGTTGTCGCAAAATGCAGCAGAAATTGCTCGAAGTCGCGCTGAAGAGCTTACAGATGATTTCTTAAAAACGTTAAAAGAGCAAAACTCAGAAGCATTGATCGAAATGGAGCAGCCATCGATGCAAGCGGCACTTTACGAAGCACAAAAACAATACGCAAAGTCCGGGGACTCTGATCTAGAAAAGATGCTTGTAGATATTCTTGTGCAGCGAGCTCAAACTAGTGAACGTAATACTAAGCAAATTGTCTTGGATGAGGCTCTTTCAGTTATAAGTAAGCTGACTCAAGAGCATCTAAATATTTTGTCTATAAACTTCACTTTAATCCGCTTATCAAAGAGAAGTGTTGTCGATCCTAGCGCATTGATAAATTTTATAAAAGATGAACTACTAGTCTTCTTTAACTCTGAGATTGACTACCATACATCTTGGTTTGAACACTTATCTTATACTGGTTGTGTTATACCATTAGATGCTAGCGGTTATCCTCCTGTCTCTGAGTTACTACTTTTTCAGTATCCAGCTTTATTTCAAAAGGGGTTTGATAAAGCACAGCTCGAAGAAAAAATGGGTAGACCTATAGAGGAATTCAACGCTTTTCTAATGCCATGCTTCCATACGTTGAATTTACTTCAGTTTAATTTGATGAATGATGACTTGATTGCTCAAGAAGCATCTCAGGTAGGATTGAGCAATGACGACATCAATAAGTTGAAACAGATGTTTCAGGCTTACATGATGAGTGAGCAAGAAGTCAAAGAGTGGTTAGTTGAACGAATTCCAGCTCTTGAGAAGTTGATAGAGCTATGGGGCTGTGACCAACAACAGTTTTCAAAAATTAAATTAACTACAGTAGGCATAGCGTTAGCTCAGGCCAATTATAAGAAACAAGTAGGGTCTATTGATTTTGACTTAAGTGGTTGGGTGAAATAATCGTGTAACAAGCTGTTTAAGAGTGATTCTCAACGCGTGGCATTTTCACTATGCGTCGGCTTTAGTGGTTAAAGTGTTATGCGGAAACATCGGTACTGCATGCCTCACACCTTAACAAGGCGTTAGGTTTCCCAGCACACTTAGGAGATAACTACAGTCTATGTCTACAATATTCCGTTTTGCCGTTCAAACAGAAGAAATACGGGTATCAGAGGTATGGTCTTTTTTTGCAACAAAGGCTCAGAATGTTTGTACGCGACAAGAACATCAATGCGTGAATGGTTAAAGATTAGCTTCCATGAATCGCGAGCTTGCCATATCAAAAGGGGCTTGTTGCAAAAATTGAAGGTGTGTGGAAATAGAGAAGGTGTTCACTCCCGTGCAGGCATCTTAGAAAAATTACGGCAGGTCCAACACATCAGGGTTTGTTTAAGGTTTCAAGATACTTATTCTAATCTATATCGAGCGCGTTAGATCTTAAACTCTAACTCATTTTTGTCCAGAAATGTGCCGAAGGGGCATAAAACACGAAAAATTCCCCTCTTGAAATCTAATGTTAAATATATCTCACTAACCTATTGATTATCAATTGAT
>NZ_BJXJ01000064.1 GCF_007990935.1 Vibrio sagamiensis NBRC 104589 | reverse complement strand
CAAGCCCCCTAAGAGTATAATCAGACAAACCTACCAAGTTAGAAAACATCTTAATGTTCATTTTTACTTCCTTCATCACAGGTGGATTGTACATTCAAGCCTAAACAATTTTGTCTGGAAACGAGTAATGATACCCACTTTTCACTCTTTATTAAAAAATGAGCATGAGATTAGCCATATTTGGTCAAAGGTCGTTCAATTAGGAACATAGGTTTATTGACTAAAACAACAATGGAGCAAGGACTTGCTTGTCGAGATCGACTTAGGATTTTCGTACGTTTCAAATGACTTATTTTCAAAATATGGGCCATAAGACAACATACCACGTAGGATTTCTCGTTCAATGAGTAGCATTGCTTGCTTGAGTTTACACAAAAAACAGAACGCTCTTGATAATCAAAGGTGGACTAGACCTGCATATGGTACAACATGATTAGCAATGCCATTGTCGCTAGTGCTCTATTAGATAGGTTGACCCACAATACCCACCACATAGAACTGAGAAGTGAATTCATGAGAAAACTGACACAAACCGGATAGGTAGAGTAAAAATAAAAGCAGAAAAAACTTGGGGAAAGAGTGCCCGTAATCAGTGGGGAATACGCAATTGTGGAGGTCTGATTTTAGATTTGATTTACGTCAAGTATTGAGTGCTTAATGTCTCAATGCATGCCTGTTAATATCCCCAGCTTATGACATATAAATATAATTACTGCTTGATGTGAAAGCTATTTTTCTGGCAGATGATACAATGCCTTTAGAATTATCATTTATCATTAATCGTTGATTATGATGCTTTGGCTTGAAAACAAAATATGGATTATTATAAATGCAAGAAACAAACAGTATGCCTTATGACGAAACACAAAATGCCTCTCCACCTAGTGAAAAACAGCCGGAAAAAATAAAGGCTTCTTATCCAAGAAAACCATTCTTAGATGTGATTTTGTTTTTCAGCACCTTTGGCCTCTATTCCAGTTTCTGGCTATACCGTCGCGTCAAAGAAATCAAGCTTATATCTCGAGGTAATTTTAAACCTTGCCTATGGCTTTTCGTTCCTTACTTTGTCATCGTACAGTTTTTTGCTTTTCGAAACTTAGATAAGGCGCTGAGTGATTTAGAGGGTGACGGTACTGAACCAAAGGCTCAAACCATCTATAAATGGGGTTCTTACGGCTTCATGCTAACAACGCTTTACTTATCTGGGACCTCTAAATGGACAACCCCAATGTGGCTAGAGTTTGTTGTATATATACTTTATGCGATTTCTTTCGGTGCTATTGCGTATCGTGTTAACGCCTATAAAAAGCAGGTTGAAGGGATTGAGTTCATAGGAAAAGAGCGTGGTTTAAACCCATTAGAGTGGGTGATTGTTTTGCTAATGACGCCGACAATTTTGGGTACATTTGCCTTTTCTATCCTGTTTCCATTTATGGTTGATAAGTTGGATAGTTTCTCTGATGGGAGTGTATTTGTACAAGAAAATCATAACTATGAGTTGACCTTTCATGGGGAAGGTTGGCAGCAAGTGGAAGTTGGTACCTATTCCGATGGCACTGCCTTAGCTGAGTTTGAAAGCGAAGATTTTGATGCCTACTTTATGATTTTTGAAAATTCGGACTATAAGGCTACTGATGTTAATGATCACGTTCATTGGCGTCGCCAGTGGTTCGACAAGAAAATCGGAAATTCTCTTTGTACAGAGGATCGTCGTTTTATAGGTGACGAGTTTGTCGTAAAGGTTGAAATGACCTGTACTGAAAATGCTTTCAAGGCAAACGCTGCAGGCTTCATGGCACTAACCCATTCGCAAGATAAGACGTATGAGTTGCTTGGTATTTTGGCTCAACCTGAGTTGTCGTTTAATCGTAGAAAGCCTCAATTTGAAGCGATGATCAGGGAGTTTACTCTGCAATGAAACTGAATCAGCTATTAGTATTAACCTTGGCAACTTTGTCACATATATCAAACATTCACGCTGTTGAATTGTCTAATGTTGGATGGGACCTTTCTCAAGAGGGGGTCAAGGATGCTCTATTGTTGCTTCCTGAAGACAATCATTATTCCGAGATGGTGCAACTGCTTAGAGAGATAGAGTTTGATGTTCAGAAAGAGCAAGTTATCGAACAAAGAACTGTAGTTAATTACTTCCCTCGATTTGTCGATACTGAGTCATATGGCACGATGGGTTTGTACTTCGACCCGAATTATCAACAGGTGGTTATTAAGACCGCGGCTTCCGTTTCTCCTTCTGGAGTTGTAAAACAGATTACACCCTCACAAATCCAGTTGTTAAACACTGGTAGCTACAATACATTTTCCAGTCAAAAAGAACTCGCGTTGGCTATTCCAGGGCTAGAAGAAGGAAGCATCGCGGTACTAAAATATCAGGTTGTTACCAAGCGCTCGATGATGGAGCATGATTGGGCTGAAGAGTTATTTACTCAACAAAATTACCCAATTGCTACGTATAAACTCAATGTCAATTGGAGCAATGAATCTCCGATATTCTGGTCCAAAGATAGTGAAGTTATTGATTGTGAACAATTTAATAACACTCTCGACTGCCAGGGGTTGGATATTCCCGCCTTTGAGGGAGATTATCAATTTTTGTGGCGCGATGGCATTAATCGTGTTTCGTTGGGCTCGTTAAATTCTTGGCAAGATGTAGCCGATTTAGCGTCCACAACGATGGCGGCAGCGTCGACAAATCAAACGGGTTTGGATGACCTCTTTTTAAAGCTAACAGTAGGGGCGAAAAGCATGGATGAAAAGATAGAACGTATTTTGGCGTTTGTCTCTCGAGATATTCGATATGTCTCGAGCTCTGAATTCGGTCATGCTATGACGCCTCATGATATTGTAGAGACCATAGAAAACCGATATGGTGACTGTAAAGATAAATCAACTTTACTTTTGAGCTTGTTAAAGAAACTCAACTTAGATCCAGAATTGGTGCTGGTAGCTACAAATCGAAATGACCCTGAAAGAGTTATCATACCAAGTATGTTGATATTTAACCATGTCATCGTCTGTTTTGAATATGATGGGCAACGTTATTGCGTTGATCCAACAGACTCTCAAACCCACTGGCAACATACCCCTGCATGGGTACAGGGGAAAGTCTCATTGCCACTAACAGCGCGCACGCAATTGGAGCAGGTTAAAAAAAGCCCTTATCGTTGGAAGATGCACACCCAAACAAAGATTGTGTTTGATGGGTTTGGCGGGCAAAAAGAGACTCAGAAGCGCAGTTATGTTGGTGAATATGCTGCAGCTGTACGGTCTAATTTATTTGAGTTAAACGTTGATGACCGTTTGAAAAAATTGACCGACGAATATCACGAAGTCGTTTCATCAATAGGTAACCCAGAGTTTCGTGTTGAGAATGTTAACGAGATGACTGAAGGTTCTGTGATTCATTCTCACGCCACTATAGAACCGTTCCTAACCGTTGGAGAAGAGCTGAACTACGGAGAATCTGATGTTTGGATTGAGCGTGAGCTGTCAGACTTAAAGATGTTTAATGAGCTATATCCTGCGCTTTTCCAAGGCTTAAATGTCACTTCGACCATTAATTATGATACCAATAATGTATGGAAAATTACCGACGTGCCGCCAACGTTAGAATTGATTCACCCTTTAGGCTCGCTGATACGTCAAGTAACTCTTGTATCACCAACAGAGCTTTCTATCAAAACCGAACTCAAGGTTAGATCTAGAATGATTGAACCGGAAGAACGAGAGAGCTTTAATAGAATGCTGAGTGTATTTTCAGAGCAGTCGTTTATAAAGTTTTATGGCAAAGCTGCCTCAAAATCCCCAGACGCTAAATTGTAACCAATAACATAACTGACTTTTGCAATTTATATAAATCGCTGCCTAGCCAGCGCTTTACTTTTGGTAGGGGAAATGCACGCTCCTAAAGCTTGTAGAGTATTTAGTTTTACATAATGGGGCACTTTCGAGCTAGAAAGTGCCACGGGTAAAAATTCAACCTGAGAAACTTTTGGACAAAAGTGTGTTAACAAAGATGCTGCCTTCTAAGCAACAAGGTAACGTTAAGCAAATACTCGTAAGCGATGCCCATCTGGATCTAACGCAACAAAGTTAACGCCATATACAGATTCTTCACACTCTTGAGCAAACACCACATTCAGCTTTTTCCACTGTTCGAACAGGTTGTCTAGCTCGACGCGACTCATTGCTGGGATAGAAAGCTCTGTGCCGCCGCCTCGCACATGGCTACTTGGTGTTAAAGCATCAGTTTGTTTAAGAGTAATCTTCACGTTTTCAGCAAACTCTACGACTGCGAAAGTTGGTGACAAAAGCTTTGGTTGGCACTCGAATGCGCTTTCGTAAAAAGCCATACTTAGTTCAACGTTTTCTACATAAAGAACAATAGAATCAATAGTTAACATGGTAATTAATCTTCACTCTTCAAATTCATGGATGAAGTATAACCAAAGGTATTGACAGTTTATGTCAGTAGAGAAGACGTTTGTACTCAATACCCTCTATAGCTTCCCACTCTGTCAGCAAAACATGGCGAGAACGTTCGTATTTAGACTCAAGTTGAGAAAAAGAGTGAATTCTATCAAGTTGGAAATTACGGTAATCGCTTCGTGCTTCGCACCATGCAACCAAAATATTGTGTTGCCCAAACATACCTATCAGTATTGGCCACACTACCCTTTTGCTGGTTGCCCCCTTGGCATCTTGGTAAATAATTTCGGCTTTATATTCTTTTTGAATCGTTGCTTTCAACTCAGTTAGCGAGATCATTAGTTCGGGTGCCTTTAGAACTGAAGCTACTCTGATTACACTCTCTGTATGCTTAGCCTCATGCCCAGAAGGCAATACGGCTGAAATCTTAGCGAGTGCATCAATCGCAGCTTCCCTAAATTCTCCGTTTGCTTGCTTAGACACCCATTCAGCTCCCAATCTGAGAGCTTCAAGCTCTTCCAAACTGAACATCATCGGTGGGAGGTAAAAGCTAGGCTTTAAGATATATCCAAGCCCAGCCTCTCCTTCAATATCAGCACCTTGAGCTTGTAACGTAGCAATATCACGATAGATAGTTCGTACACTTACATTAAGCTGACTAGCCAATTTCTCAGCAGATATTGGGTATTTATAGCGTCGTAATAGCTGGAGAAGATCTAGCAGACGTTGACTTCGAGACATTGTAGAACCCATAAAATACACAATAAGAATAATGTACTAGAAGATAATCTACAGATCATGTTATTAAAATATGTGTGAACAACTTAGTAATTAAATAGTCCACACCTTAACTCTCGAAACTCATAAAGGGGCATTTCTCTTTTTTATGACCTGTCGGCACACTTTTGGACATAAACGTGACAGCGATTTTGCTAAATTAGCAACCAATGAATTAGATAAGGTATGGTATGGTGATTTTACTTTGAAGTACTAGTGCGATTAGTAATATCGCACTAGTAGAGAAGTTAGTCTTGGGTCTGGATTAAGAGCACTAAAGATTCACAAACAATATCCCAGAATATACTTATTGCTATTTAGCTAGTAAATCCTGTTCACCGTACACGAGCCATTTCGGCAAATATGCGGCTTCTGGAATCGTCCAGCCATACTTATCGTATGCCAATGCAGCGAGACCAGTCAGTTTCAGAGAAACATTCCCTTTTGGTGAATAACGAACATCTTCATTCATGTAGAACTGGTAATGTGCCTCTAACGCATCCCTCAGTGCTTCTTGATAATGTGCCTCATCGCCATCGATAATGGCAACAAACACATTCACAAATGGAATAAACAATGAGTGTACATATGGCACTCTGGTTGACTCTAAATATTGCGGGGAGGATTTCTCCATCACCGTTTGCAATAACTCAGTTAACGCTGGTGAATTGCTAAATACACCGCTAACGAACTCGACTAGAGCAACATTAAATGGCGTCTTTATAGACACTAACGACTCATCCATGATGGTCATCAGCTCTACACAGCGCCAATCTCTCGCGGCCATCGCTAAACAGATTTCATCCAACCATGCATCCATGGTTCCTCCAGCAACAGCACGGTTACCCACTTCCAAAAATTGTCGGTGCCCAACGGAGAATTCAACCACTTGGGCTGAATGATTGGCCAGCAAGTACACGTTATTCAGTAACTCGAGCGCCCTTTTTATGTAAGCTGGCGAAGCCTGATGTTGCCCGAATTCGGAAGCAGTGAAGAATGCATCAAGCGAATACCAAGCGTCACCTTTCATTCTTTTGAGAGGTTGCTGATAAAAAGATTGCTCTTCATCAAGCATTTCTTCCCAGAAGTTATAGAAGTCGCCATCTTCCTCACGAAAAATACGCAATTTTCTTTCTTCAGGTATATCTAAATAGTGATTCTTTATAGGTTCCATATTTCTATGCGTCCACTTTATTATCTTTGTCAGCGCCATTTTATTTTATGGCCGATGAGCCACCAACGGAAAAAACTGTGAATGAAATGGTATTGTAAGAAGATTTCTCTGTTTTTGAAATGACCAACATGGTTTACACATAACATTGACCACTTTGTCGGTGTTTATTATTCCAATTGGTTTGCTTATAAAATTCTCGGACCGCCTAAAAAGCTCTAATCAGATAGTTTCGGCTCTTATTTAAAGCCAAATAACACCATGAGTTTTTAGTTTTTGACGATTCCAGAACGATTTACACGGCAAAAATCAGTAAATTCATTTGAGCTTAGAATGGTAATCCGACAGCCATTTTTCGTACTTTATGAGCTTTGGGTTTCAGATTAGTTATGTTTGGTCAAAACCCATCCGTCCGAGAGCGTGGCTTTTTTTGGCGAAACTAACAATGGGGCAGATCCGAGCTAGGAGGCACTTTGTTAAAAATTGCCACATGTAAAACTTCAGCTCTATGAAGCCTCAGGACATTTCTGAGTTAGAGATTGCGATCGAAACAGTCTACTTCGGATAACTTCAAATCGGGGAAAAAGTGGTGGGCTTCGCTTGCCTGTCAATCAGTGACAGGTGCTCATCCGCGCAATCTACTTAACAAGGCAGCGAAAGGCTTGTTCAACACCCGAATAAAGTGTCGGCTGCGCGACACTTACTCTTATTTGTTAGGTGAAATTATTCCTACACGTATAAAGCTAACATTAATGACAGCCAAGTAAGTACAAACATAATTGAACACTCGGGATTGAACGTTGGCTGCGCAACGCTTAATCGTTATTTGTTATGTTAATTTTTTGACGAGAACTCAACCTCTTGAGGTATATTGCGATCTTTTTCGCATATAACTACAGTATTGGCGAGTTTATCGTGCCACCCCTGTTTACGCTTATCCCACGCAACCCAAAATATACCTAGACCAAGAGGGATTATCGCTAGAGTATACCCAAGGTACCTTATAATACACTGTTGAAGAGTAGGTTTATCGCCAGTCTTAGCGTCTACAATTTTAGCTGATATAGCCATTTTACCTGGAGTCGCTTGACGATAACGCCAGAAACCGATGATCGCTATCAATGGAAAAATCCAGCTTAAAACCAGGTCAGCGAAGCCTTGCACTAATGCATCATTGTCAAAATATGCCCAGCCATAAACCGCTACTAGAATCGGGTATGTAAGGAAACACATTATCACACTATCGAGTAGACTAGCACCAACTCGAGGCCAAAAGCCTGAGTATTCGTACAAATCGCTCATTTTAGTAGGAACATTATCTTTCATATTATTTACCTAGTTTATAAAATCGACGTAACCATATGATACGCAATGTAATTCCTTTATCAAGTTAATACTCAACCTATTGAATTTCACCTCAGTTAATATAACGCTTTCTATACGGATTTATGCCGTCTTTTATCCCCCTACAACGTTGCCTTTATAATAAAAATTCAACTAACAATCAGTAGTTTAATGCTGGTTATTTAGTATTAGACTTCAAATGATGCATAATTTTTAAAAAGCTTAATTCGGCACTTCATCGAATAGCTACATGTAAGGCAAACGACAGTTTTAGATATTCACGCTGAAAATGAATGGGGCATTTTCGTGTTTTATGCCACTTCGGCAGCGACCTACTCTTCGAATAACTTTTGGTATCCTAAAACGACCAAGACAACTGTTACTAGTGGTGGGCGATATGACAGGAAATGGACAATTTCTTCCGCTACACAACGAGACTTACCGATAATCAAGTTACATTTTTATGCTGTAGTCTGATATAATTTGGCATTGCCTAACATCAACGGCAACCTTCCCTTTACTGACAGACTTTGAAGTAACTTTTGTATTTCGGATTCCCTACATAACCAAGGTTCTCATACATAGACTGAGCCATAGTATTGCTGATAGCGGTTTCCAAATCTACACCCTTTGCATTCGTATCAAGAACAAACTCATAAGCTTTAGCCATCAAAGCATTTCCAACACCGAGGCCACGAGCTTTATCCTTTAATTAAAGGTCGTTTAGAGTCCAATATTTTTGAAGCTATTCAGAGCTAAACCCTTGGTATAAAGTAATAAAACCTATGAATGAGCCACTTCTTTCAGCTACTAAAAAGGTCGCTTCATCAATATCGATTCTATCCTCTAGCCACTTCTCTGATTCCGTTATAGTCGCTGAATTGTCTAGATTAACTGATAACTGTCTATATGCATGAAATAGGTGGGAAAATTTTTCAACATCATTAAGGCGAGCGGCTCTAATTTACATCATTAAATCTTTGTCTTTATTAGCTGTTCCAAAGTATATGAGAGATAGCGTATAGGTTAAGCAGAAATCTCTACACCATTTCTCGAATGAATATTCACTTTTCAGCCTAATGAAGTTTTACCCCAAATGAAAACTTCTGGGAGGAAATCATCAAGGGACAAGCCTCCCCCTTGATGAAGTAGTATCTTCTTACTGAAGAACTTTCTTGGTTATCGTTTGTGCCAATGGTGAGGTAAAGAAAGAGATCACCCCTGCTGCTGGCCACGCCAATAAAAAAGCATGTCCCCATAAGTTTAAAAATTCTGGTGTACTGCCCAAGTTTATGTACGTTACCCATAAAGTCATGAGTGATGATAGAAAGAAAGACATAATTACGGTAAACAAAATACGATATTTCATATGCTAGCCTCTGAAGTTGCTTGATGGTTCACGAAAAACTATAGTGATGTACATTAATGATTTCTACGGTTCAAGATGAGCCTTTAAAACCCAAATATGGTTTTCAATATGCATGGCAATATCTCACTGTTTGTCGCTGTAATAGAAGCAGGAAGTTTCAAATCAGCAAGTAGACACCTTAACATCCCATCATCGACAATAGGTAGACGAATCAGAAACCTAGAAGAGCAGTTTAGTTGTAAGCTATTGAGTAGAAATAGCCACACTTTTGAAATGACCAGAGAAGGCAGAAAATTATACGAGCACGCCCGCTTTCATGTTAACTCTCTAGACTCCATAGCAAATGAATTGAGAGACGATGTTTCTAGTGATAAAGGTCATATAAAACTGTTGGCTCCTGCCAATTTGGTTGCAAGCTGTATACATGAACCCCTATCGAACTATCTGAAAGAAAACCCCAAAATTGAATTAGATTTGGCACTAAGTAATGCGCTTACCAGTTTTTATTCGTCAAATGCTGATATGGCTATTCGCGTTGGAAAACAGAATGATTCCGATCTAACACAATTAAAAATTGGAACTATCAAAACGGTTCTTGTGGCAAGTCCTGTCTATCTACAATCTGTGGGTAAAATTGAAGAACCAAAAGATCTTGGAAAGACGGATGTTATTGTTGTAGAACCTTTAACTACATGGGAGCTTTATCACAGCTCCAACCTATCAAAGAATATCTGTCATAAACCTGCTTCTCGTCGTGTGTCACTTAATGATCTAAATGTTGCTAAACAATTTTCTATCAATGGTCTCGGTATAACATTAATACCTCTAACAGAAGTGAAAAATGATCTTGAATCGGGCAAATTAATCAGAGTATTACCAGATTGGCATGGTAAAGATCGAGATGTTTATGCTATTTGGTACAGACGACAATTTCTTAGTACAAGAACTTCAAGGCTTATAGATTACCTAAAGAACAATATAATCTTTTAAAGCATATCAAACTTAGTAAGTATTAACGGCAACCAATGTGCTATATCGTACAAGTTGCGAAAGCATAAATATGCAATTTTGAGTTTGAAGGTTACGCTGTCCGAAATGAAAGCTTTTGGGAGATTCAGTGCATCGGTGCTGCGTGGTCTGCCATTAATAAAAGTCGGGCTATTTTTTAGTGGAGATTATCAGCGTTCTGTTGCTTCCCCTTGAAAAGGGGCATTTTCGTGTTTCATGCCCCGTAGGCACAGTTT
>NZ_BJXJ01000063.1 GCF_007990935.1 Vibrio sagamiensis NBRC 104589 | reverse complement strand
TGCTTATCAATTTATTAAACGTTGGTTACGTCGTGATGAGCCAAAGCTGAGGGTGCAGGAGAGCTCCGCCTTCCTTAATGAACTCTTCAAGATCTTTAGAATTTACGCATGAAAAGAGACCCCCAGATGGGTACCTCAGAAACATCTTCAATTTTTGCAACAGGCCCTTTTAAGGTAGCCAACAAGCGGACGCCGTTTTTTCTGTATTGCCCAAAAAGACGGGCAAAACAGGGTAGGGGGTCGCATCAAAACACAAAAAGACGTGTTTCCATGCGCGGCTTTTCATCATCTTCTTTGGCTTCTGTATTGGTTGCTAGGCCAGATTTTGTCCGTTCCGGGCAATCCCTAAATGCGCAAGCTGTTTATGGTAACCCGAATTACCGCCACCTCCTCCGCCCACCCATTGCGGCCGTCCTTTCTTGTCCGTGGCACCGTGGTTGCGGCGAGTTTAGTGTTTACTCTTGCGTTAAGAGCTCGCTTTTTAATGGCGCTGCAGTGTGCGTGTCGTGGCGGTAGCGAATCAGTGCTATGCACTGTTCGCCCATCGGGCTTGCAGGTCTGAAAGCCTGAAATAGGCTGCCTTTCGTAGCCAAATTCATTCATTGTTGTCCGTTGAACTTGGTGTTTTCTTCAACTCATCAAACAAGTCTAAGTATCTAATCTCTAGGTAATCTAGGCTTTCTAGCTTGAAGTTTATGTAATGTTTACCTTGTCCATAAGGTTTGGAGTACAAAAAGATAAAGGCTTGTTTATTATGAGACTGGGCTATTTTTGTTAACCGCTTTATGACGAGGTTTCTTACTGGGTAATCTTGTATTTGCTTTTCCGTGATGAAGAAAGAAGGGTTGATCGCAGTGCCGCCATGTTTCATCTCGCTCTTGAATTTTACATGATAGAGTTTCTTCTCTGCTATGTAGTTGATGTTGGCAACGCCCCAATAGACTTTGTTTTCATTGGGTAGATTCTCTATGTTTTGGTTGAAAACACCTTTAAAAAGCGCTTGATAGCTAATGTTTTTCTTGTCGATTGTGATGTAATGCTCTGCAAGAGTGCCTTCTGTTTTGTAGCGTATGAATTTGCTTACCAGTGATCTTACCGAGTAATAATCAGAGCCAGTTTTACGGTCTTGTTGTCTAAGGCCTGCGGCATTGCGTTCACTGATGATTCTATTTTTTCCTTTAGTTGGGCTTCCTTTTTGTTTCTTAGCAAACTGGTTCAATGGACGAAATAAATGGAAAGAATCGGGTTTGTGCTCACTTTGGGTAATACGAGGTGAGTTGGTATCCTGAGTTTTTTCTGTGCCAGTATTGCTCTTTTTCCCAATGGTAGCATCGCAATCCAGTGAGTGTTTATAACCCCGAAAATGCACAGATTGTTGCATGTCTTGTTTTTCTAAATCTAGGTTCACACACGTCACTTTTGCATCGCAAAGTTCACTCGGGCACACGAAAGCAGATTTATTGAAGATTACTCCTGCCCAATACAATTCATAGGCATCTTCAGTGTTGATAATGTTGTCGTACTCAATGCTATATGCTTCCTCTAATGATGCCATCTTAACGCTCCTTCTTTCATTTACTGTAGCGGTACTCAATTGGCGCCGAGGGTGCAACTGAATACATATTTTTTCAAGTACCTAACCGTCCTTTTTTTTGCTTAAATGTTTTGTTGATCACAGTGGTAGAGGTTCTGTCTATGGGCGTTATGGGCTGCCTTTGGCCATGAGGAGAATAATGGAGTCAACTTGGGTTAAGAGAAGGTGGTTGGGTACTAAAGATAGGAGAGGAGCTTTCATGTCTGGGTAATAACCATTAATCATTGCTGCAATGATTAATGGTTAGAGTATCTGAAAGACACATCAAAATCTCAAGATACCAGTGGTCAACTAAAATTGGCCACGGTTTTAGAGTTTTTTCATAATGTCACCTGTTATGAGGTGATGATATCACTACAAGCAAGCGCCTCCACGTTTAACGAAACTACAAACCTCTCCTTCGTGTATTTCACTCGGCTAAACAAAAGTGCATAGTCAAATTCTGATGAGTTATTAGTTTCCGATTGCACCTTTACTTTTATTAGCCGGCTACAGATTTCATGAACAGAGTTTTTGATGCGTTTAACGTCTGTATTAGTCCAATTTGACACTTTTACGATAGAGAACTCATAACGGCTTTTTTCTGCCTCGTTACAGGCTGAGCTAAACACGCAATGATGAAGAAACCAGATCTTATGCACTATATAATTGGTCATCCACTCAAGCTCTTTATCTGTCAGATATTGCCCTTTTTTCATACAAACCTCTACATAGAAAACCCCCATCCTCCATGAAAAATTCACTAGAAAAATAGGGAAACGTTTCATTATGCATTCGGCCTTATGTTTGAACGTACCCTCGCTGCAGGCTTAACCTAACATGGATGATAGTATGCAGGACAACAATAATGAGTGGGTGCCATATAATGATATTGAGCACCACAAACTTCCTTCATTGATGCAGGAACTCATAGAAATCATTGGCTATAACGATATGTACACGCTTGTCTCTACTTATGGAGGGTATGATACCTATATCCCTAAGAATCCCAGACGAAGTAAGCTGCGGCATCTTCTTCCCAAAGATTCACTCAACAATCTCAGCTATGCCTATGGCGGCACCTATCTTACTTTGCCAACGTCACGGCAAATTGATCTGCAGGGACGAAATCAACAAATCATCCAAGCCCTAGAAAGTGGTGAGACGAGATCGGCGGTGGCTAAGCGGTTTGGTTTAGGAATACGCCAAGTGTCTAATATTAAGAAACTCCAACTTGGGCTTGTTGAGAAAAACGCATGAGCCGTCAGTCGTTAACTCTGATTCCTCACTGAACAGTGCGTCATAGTCAAGTCTGAATTCAAATAGTGACATTACACCTCATAATGAGCCTAAACTGAGGGGGGGAGGAGGGATCTGCCTTCCTCAACGAACTTTTCAATATCTTGGCAATTTACGCATGAAATGAGGAATTCAGATAGGCTATTTAGAAACATTTTTCAGTTTTTGCAGCAACCCCTGATTACTTGTTGTTTGAAGGTTTCCCACAATACAAGCTCTATACTACGAAAGGAGATTTTCTTATGGCGCAGCAAGTTCAACTCAAAATCACTGACAAAAACGGTAAAGAGCTAGGTTTTCTCGGTTTTACTGAAAATGAAGAGCGTTACATCACTTTGGCTCCAGAGAGCAGTGAAGACGTCATTACATTCCATGTTGAAGAAGCAGGAGATACCGATTTATACAGTTTTGATAGCGGTGATGGGTAGACCCTATATATGGACATGAAGCTTAAAACCGCCGAATTTTTGGCAATACGACTAAGCACGGCAGCACCTAGCCGACATAGCTAGGTGTCGACACATTTAAGGATGAGTGGGGGAAAAGGATCGTTGCTTCTGGATCACAATCTACAAGCCTCATTTCTAAGATATCGACTTCGATTTCAATTATCTTCACTTTATCTATTTTAGCTTGAGTTATCATTGCGCGAACTTTTTAAAGATTTTCATGGATCTCTTGCTCGATCTCAACAAGCTCATCGTGCATCAGTTCCATGTTCTTATTCCGTCTTTTTCATGTTTCAAAACCAACCTACCACTTTAATCATCAAACTTGCCACTCAAGAAAAAAGCTTTGCGTGACACGACACTAACTCTCTGAAAACACGACACTAACTCTCTGAAAAAGAGCTGTTAATTAGTTGAAGTTGGCGTGACATGGCATAGCTAGTGTCTTCATAAAGCCCATTGTTCATGTATCTGGTCGCAGAGTGAACCATTTCCCTATTTATCAACACCTCAAATTAGTAGCTAAAAGCTGTCACAAGTGAGGTTGAGTCTCTCCTCTGTTACACCGGAAATGCTTCATGGTGAACCTAGCCATAGTAAATCGCTATTTTGTCACTTCAACACACATAAGGAGAGTTGAAATGACAAAACGTACAGCAAAAGCGCAGATAGTAAACGAAACAGGGCGAGCCATTAAAGTCGCCACTCTGAATCACAAGTACAGTGATAACTACAAGAACCATAAAACATTTGGTTCCATTCCTGACGGAGAAGCATCCGACTTCCTTAGCGTGGAATACAACACTGGCTTTGGTACCACTGGTCGAGATTGGTGGTTAGCAACGTGGCAATACGATGAAAAAGAAGTGTTCTTTACTAACCCAAATAACTTCCGAGCAGCGTTTGACTGGGCTGAAGGACAAGTTAATTCACTATTTGCTTCTGTGAAGGACATTCCTGATGAGTTAACACCTGCGGTAAACATCGCGTCGAAAGCGTTCAATAGCGAATCCACCAAAGGCTTTAAACAGCACATATTGAGATCGGAAGACTCAGGAAAGGTGGTAAAAATCACCCTGAAAAAAGATGGAAAAGTGGTCATTACTTCTCCTTCCGGTAAATCAGAAACGGTTTACAGCAGTAAAGAGATTAAGAAGTAACCGAGAAAAATCACGCTTACGAAGCTAAGTGTTTCAAAATCAGAAATGGAGAAAATCAAATGTCTATGGAAATCGCAGCACAAGTCGCAGCACCTGTAATCGCCACAGTTTCTTCGTACTCATCTCAAATCCTAGATGTGTTCCGCAAAAGACGTCTATTACGTTATGAGTGGAGCAAAGAGGAGAGTCGCTTTGTTGTGGTCATCAATGAGTCGGTTGCGCGTAATCTTTCTGTCCATAATAGGCTTCAATTAGAACGTCTATATGTAGAGCTCACTTACTTTTTGAATGATGTGTGTAACGTTGATTACCAACGTCAAGCTAACGCACTAGTTCAGAATATCAAAGAAATGAGTCGCGAGGCTGTTATTGCAGAGATCGAGTCTCTGAAAAAAGGGGCTTTATTCCGCGCAGCATCATTTGATTTTGCCAAAGCTCGCGATCTAATTGATACAGCAATATTTGATGTCAACAATGCTGATATTCCGGACGAACCTAGCATCAATACAGTATATAACTTCAACGCTAAATTCTTTAAAACCATCTTTAGCTATGACCCGACAGTGTCTAAGGATGGCCTTGAAACCATCGACTTCCCAGAAGATATGTTGGAAAGCTAGGTATATTCCAAGGGCCATAACTTAAATTGATAACTATATGCTTTAAAGAGAAAGATCGACTTTAAAGAAATTAAACCAATAGTTACCCACTGGAAAAAATTCTTACATGGTTAAATGATAGCAATGAAGTAGGCAGAGATGTTAAGCATATGATTACATGTAATGAATTATTTAATTATGCAAATCAACTAGAAAATGAAACAGACAAAAGTGAAATCCTTAATTTCATCCGCAATTACCCAGATGTTCCACATTAAACCAACTTTTTAGCTAGTTGAAGAGCTGGTTACAAAAATTGAAGATGCTTCAGAGGTGCTCATCCGAGTACCTCTTTTCATTGTATAGAAGTGAGAGATCGCTAAGGCTGATTTTGATTTAATGGTATCTCGTTATACCTTTGATAATAAGGCTCATGAGCATCGTTCAATCGCTCAGAACAGTTAGCTTTGCATTATGAGCTTGAATCATTGCAAAGAGAATCGAGTTGTTGCTGTCGAAGTCGCGTCTTGTCGGTTATTTCCAGAGCTGCGCAAAGCCTGCCTAAACCATGAGGATACGGCGTTTCTGGCGGATAAAGAGCAGAGCTGTGAGCATCGTGAAAATTATTCGATGGGGGCAGGGAGTTATCTTACCGATAAGGATTTTATCCGCTGTGGCTGGTTTGTGCGCAAGGTGCAATTTTGGGATGAGGCGGATAAAGCCTCTTCAGTGCCGTTGAGTGAGCTTTCTAAAGCGGTGCGTGATTGATCTTCGCGGGGCTGTCGCCCCGCTTTCTCATTTCCAGTAACGGAGACGTGACAATGTCACAAGGAAAACAGTTTTCTATCGATGCTCGTATGGTTGCTTTGTTTGATCAGTTAGCAGCGTTAAACCCGAAGGTTGGCCAAATGGTTGCGGCCTTGAATGTTTCGTTGTCTCAAGCGGGTGAAAAAATCGAAACACGAGAGGATTTTGAGGTGTTTGTTGAACAGATTGAGGAATGGCGCGATTAGTGTTTTTCGACTCTATGGTCCTGCTGAGTAGCGGGGCTAACCCTCTCTGAAAGGTATTTTATGCACTCTCTCTATTTTGCTGCAGAATGCAGTGATGCTGACTATATATCTGAACATTCTAATGATCTAAATCAGCTTCTGAGGTATGCGCTTTGTAGTACATTACATGCCGCGAAAATTTAGCAGTAATGGTGTGTTACGTAGCCGATAAGTAAAGGGCGGTAGCATTTTGAATTTAAGGTGTAGGGTAACGTTTTTATAAGCAGGAATTTACAGGTTTCTTGAGAGCTAACTTTTGCCCCGAAATTGGTTTCGCTAAAAAGTCCACAATCACAGTCGTTCAGTTTTTGACCTAATAGAACTAATCTGACAACCAAAACTTACAAGGAACTATGGAAGCAAAGACTAAATTAATAAAGTACCTAAAATCTTCGCTAAGAGCGTTTGAGGCGGTCTAAGGGCTGTTTCTTATAGCAAACTCACACATTTACCAAAATAGGAATAATGAACACCGATTTTTGTTAGTGTGTGCTTCTAATTAATATCAGATTTGAGACTACGTTTTTAATGAATTCTTTAACGGATATTTTCCTATCAATAGATTTTTTGAAGTTCTCGGTTCCATTGTTTGGTGCAGTTATAGCGTGGTTTCTTAATGAATCGCGCAAGCGGATTTGGGAGCAATACTACCGTAAGGAAGAGTCGTATAAAGAATTGTTGAGGTGTTTAGAAGGTTTTCATGAAAATGCCGATCCGACCGAGGCTAGACATTTAAAAACAAAATTTCTATCTGAAGTTAACAAATGTTGGCTTTATTGCCCTGATGATGTGATCAAAAAAATATATAACTTCCTAGAACTGTCTAAAAAAAATACATTTAATACTGAAGAAGAACGAGAGACTAACCGCGATGCAATAGAAGATGCAGTCGGAGTCATTATCGCTTCGGTTCGAAAAGATCTCCTATCTAGGAAGTTGGTCAAAAAAACAAAACTGAGTGACAAAGATTTCAATATATATAAGGCTCGATGAACCTCGTTACTTACCATAACAGCACTTAGTGCGAACATAACTAATCTGTACTAATCCCACCCTTTGCTAGTGCAATTTTACTCATTGCACTAGCACTTCACAACAACGTTGCCATACCTCTAGTTATTCATGCTTTGCTAATAATCAATTTTCCGAAAATAATTTCTGTCCATACTCGTGCTAGTCTGAACCGCTCTAGCACGTTTCTGCCCCATTTTAATTTAGAGTTTCTACCAATACCATTTCTAGTCATTAGTATTTGCCCCAATTGCCCTAATGATTCAATATGAATTCAATCGCTCAGCGATGTGGATTGGATTGTGTCCATCGCTTTGGTAGCGATTCACTCACAAAACCATAAGTGATCCACAAAGTTGAGCTTGGGAAAAGCCAACTAGATCTAGTACTATAAACTCTTAAGTTACTGACAAATAGATGGTATGTCACAAGGTACGCCTTCTAAATCTATAGAGTGACGTTGGCTTAGTACTTATTCTCCTAAGGAAACAAAATGTCCGAATACTGCTTTTTTACTCCTGAATCCCAAGCACTTGCAGAGTCCGCCAATCTGAAAGAGTGCTTAGAACAGTACGCTGAGACCAATAAAAAGCAAATTTATGTACTCTCGCGCCCACTATCAAAAGAAGATCTGACTTACGAATACGAACATGCATTTGTAATTTTTTCATCGGGACGAAAGCCTTGTTTTGTCGATACATCTAACAACGAAGAAGAGTTTGAAGAATTCGTGGATGACTTCATTGACGACATGGCTTTTTTGTCTGAGAAGTTTGAGTATCGGAAAAAAATTGGTAGAAAAAAGCGGTGGTTGGAGCTTATTGAAACAACAACATGTGACAACTTAGACTTAGATTCCTTAGTACTTGAAAACCCTACAGATAGACGAGTAGCAGACCTGTTAACTTCTTTGGTCATTGGTAGTATCAATGACGTTAACAAAGTTGACTTAGATGCCAACAACCTCCTAGATAGCATTAAATCAAAGATAGTGCTCTTCGATACAGATCAGACGGGCTTCGTCTTTAAGATGGGAGCTAGTAAAAAATTCGTCATTCAAGGATTAGCAGGCTCAGGTAAGACGGAACTTCTTCTGCATAAACTCAAAGAAGTTTACTCAAACGAGCAGGAAGCACGAATTGCATTTACGTGTTTCAATAAAATACTAGCCTCAAGTATGAGAAGTCGCATACCTCAGTTTTTTGACTTTATGAAAGTTGAGAGACAAATCGATTGGGAGAATAAACTCTTCTGTTTCCACTCCTGGGGAAGTGGACGGCACCCTTACTCTGGTATGTATCGCTATATTTGCCACAAGTATGAAATTCCGTTTGGAACGTTCGCTGCGGGTTCGTTTGATCAACTCTGTAAAAAGGCAATCGAAGACATCAAAAGTGCAGCAGAGCCAAATAACCGAAAGTTTATATTTGACTATGTTTTCATTGATGAAAGCCAAGACTTTGGAGAGCACTTTGTTGAACTCTGTGAGTTAGTTACAGAGAAAAAAGTGTTTTTGGCAGGTGATGTTTTCCAGAACATTTTTAGAACAATTGATGACTCTGTAAGCCATGCCGATCTAGTTCTAAAAAAATGTTACCGAACAGATCCTAAGAATCTAATGTTCTCGCATGCCCTTGGTATGGGACTTTATGAAATGCCAGTTCTGAGGTGGCTGCAAGATAACGAGTGGAGTGCTTGTGGTTACAATTATAGCGAGGTAGATGGTCGTGCTATTATTAGCAGAGACCCTCTACGTCGATTTGAAGACATTCCTCAGGAATTTCAATCAACTACCATTCATCTAACCGAAGATGGTCAAAGTATTTCTAACTCTATTTTCAATGTTGTTGAACAGATTAAAGAACGGCATGAAAGTGTCGAACCTGGCGACATTGCTGTTCTATTTCTAGATACAGGTAAATATATTTACAACGTTATACCAGAACTAGCAAACATTGTTACCGAGCGTTTAGGGTGGGACGTCAACATTTCTCATGAAAGTAAGACTAGCGACCCTTCTAAATTTTTCATTTCAAACATTAACAATGCCAAGGGCTTAGAATTCCCTTTCGTTATCTGTTTCGCACTGAATTTGCATCGCCAGCCAGCATTCAGGAATGGGTTATATACGATGATGGCACGCTCCTTTTTAGAAAGTCATTTGGTGTTAGGAAACCAGACAGATACAGAGCTACTTACTGCCCTAAATTCAGGTATTGAGTGTATGAACTCTAATGGCTATATGAATTTACGCATACCATCTGCTCAAGAAATCGAAAATCAAAAAGCATTGATTGTTTGGGATGAAGAGCCATCTCTAGAAGACAGAGTCGTCGCTTACTGTGAAGAGAACGGAGCGAGTCCAAGGTTAAAAGCCAAACTTATACAAAGAATGGCTGAAGTGATGGGCGATGTTGAATATGAGGAAGACTATTTTAACGTTCTTATCAATGCAGAATACAAGCGTTTTGAAAAGTTATGAGCATATTTTACTATAAAAATGTTCCTACACATTTTATGCAGCGGCTGCGATCCGTCAGAGACCCTGTTGACAACTTATGGAACGTACTAGTTCTAGTTGAAGCGATTAATTCTCACCCAGAAAAACAAATAGAAACTGGTGAAGATGGGTTTGATGTGGCTGTGTTCACCAAAGATTTTCATCGATTTTTGGTTAGAAAAGATGATGGATATTTTTCTATGTCAAATCCATTTCAAGTCCACTTGGGTAACAATGAAATATCATTCAACTGTGATGTGCTTGAAGAAGCGGTAAGTGGTAGGTTTATTTCAATCATTAGGAATGCGATTCAAACAGTTCACGGAAACATTTATTCCCATGATGATATTGTTCTTTCGCTGCATGAAAACTTTGGAATGGAATGGACTGAGGCAGCGAAGTATTCAGATACGTTTGCATCGCTACTCTCTGATGATCATGGGTATTTTCGATTCGATGATGACCCTGACCGCCAGAATGGAGATGTTCATCCTAGATATCACTTTGATATCTTCTTTAAAAACTCTAGCTCATTAAAAGTTGGATATGATAAGTTTGCTGAACTACAGTGTTTTTTGGCATTAGCAGATAAGAATTACCCCAAAAAGTACCTGCTAGACTCAAATCTGATCAAGTGATAGTTAAAATATCATAATATTTGTTTAATAAGACAGAAGGGTAACTGTTGCGCAAAGTGGTATGACTTAACTCTTTAGTCACCGATTCAAATACCGACTTATCTCCGACAATATGAACTTTTGTTTCAGCCTTGGTTGTAGTGGCTGAGTAAATTTGGCCACTTGATTCGAGGTGTGCAATACCTGAAGTTATCCGTGAGGTGCTAATTTAGAAAGTTCACTGACACGTTTATGTCCAAAAGTTTCTCAGGTAGAATAATAATCGATCCCACATGTATGAAAGGTTAATCGGCAAATTGTCCAAAAATTATTTGTATAAAGCCAGCATGATTAACCCTCACGCTCAGCTTTCATCTTCTTAACCACACGTACAACCGTTCGAGCAGAGACTCCAATCATCTTGGCCGTCTCATTAATGCTCATTTGGTTATCGACTCTGAGCTTGTAGATCTTGTCATGCAGCTCTAGATCAGGCTTCCTTCCTTTGTATTTCCCTTCGTTCATGGCCTTCTCGATGCCTTGTTTTTGGCGGCGACGTCTATCTTCATAATCTTTTCTAGAAATTGCAGCCAACATATCCATCATCATGTTGTTGATGGCTTTGATCATCGAGTTGGTGAATTCATCAGAAATTTCTGGAGCCAGGGCAA
>NZ_BJXJ01000062.1 GCF_007990935.1 Vibrio sagamiensis NBRC 104589 | reverse complement strand
CTAGGTAAAACGTGCTTTCTATAGGCAGAATGTCTGTTACATCGACCTGATACAAAATTCGACTTAAGACTCTCCCCCATGTATCCAACCCAGCGCCAAATCAAATCCTTCAGGCGCGATATTCACATACCAGTCCAACTCTTCTTTCCTCCGCATAATTAAGCCGCGTTCTTCTAGAGTTCGACAAGAGACTCGAAAATTATGGGCTTGTTGCAAAAACCTCACAATCCGTCAGACTTTAACTATGATTCATCACTGAGCAATGCGTTATGGCCAAGTCTGAATTCAAATGGTGACATTTACACTCGCATTTACTTATTGATTAAATAATACCTAAATCCTATTTTGGTCAAATCTTGATAAGCCAAAAATGAGGGTGCAGGAGAGATCCGCCTTCCTCAATGAACTATTCAATATCTTCGGAATCTACGCATGAAAAGAGGTGCTCAGATAAGCACCTCAGACACATCTTTAATTTTTGCAACAAGCTATTTTACTCGTCAGGGTCGTGGTCCACTTGATGTGTAAATAAGCCTTTTTTCACGAAATAATCGAAATAATCTAGGGAACCTTTATGGTCATTACTAGTCCCAATACGAAGGTAAAGGTCGCTTCCAAATGTAATATACGATCCACAATCCGTTTCCAATCTAACCCCCATCAAGTCTCGGAGACACAATCTACTAATCACAAGAATGGATTCTGTATTTAAATACTCTCCACCTCTAATTTTAATATCACAACAATCTAAATCAAAGAAGTATTTATCTGCACCGTCTTCGCCTCTTAAGTCCATTAGGAACTTTACCTTATACATTAATGTATTAGACGAAAGAAATCTTTCAATAAATTCAATGTATAAGTCCTCAACACGCAAATACTCTTTTTGAGAGAGCTTTTGTCCGTAATATATATTCCCTATATCTGTTACTGCTGACCACGTATCACTTTCTTGCTCTGAGTATTTGCTAATTTGATAATGCTTCATAGTTATTCACCAACCCAATTAAGATCTTTATCGTATGTACCTAATCTCGTCTCTTTTTTGTTTAAATCTTTAGCTGTATTAGCACCTTTATAAGCACCGCCATTATGTCCATCAGCATCTCTTGAGATGAACTTCGGGGTTTTCTTCTTATTATGAAGTACTTTTTGTTTAGATTTATTGACTACACCTTTAACTTCTTTGTAGCCCATAGTCTCAGCATGCTTAACCGCTTCAGCAGACGTTTTAAATGTAGGCCCTGTATTTCTATCCTTAGGGGTAGGGCAATCATTATGAACCCAAGCACCATTCTCACCCACAAAGTAGCTATGGTAGTCGCCTACCTCAAAATTGTAGGTTGTGTGCAGCTCTTCATCATAAGCTATCGAATGCACCGTTAATTCAGCACCGTCTACAGTCGATATACGTTGCCCTACTTCAAGTATGCCAGCCCCAACCCATCCTTGACCTTCAACCCAAAATGGATGTTCAGCAGTCACCCCTAATTGTTCTTTTTCTCCATCACCGTTAAGTAAAGTGAGATTAAAAATTCGCTTATTTTCATTACGGAACAAGGTGACTACGGGTTTCCAATCCGTATCTCCCGTCAATTCATCTTTTGAAGCAACGAGATCGCCAACCTGAATATCTTCGATGGGTTTCAATCCACCTTGGACATGAATCATCGTACCGCGAATAAAGCATTGTTTACCAAATTTCTTAGAAACTTTCTTATAGAACTTAACTGGTGCTTTGACCTTCTTAGCAACGGCACCAAATAATACCCCGCCGACTACCATTCCTGCTTGTTTAAATTCACCTGCAGCAAGTGCTTCTCCAGTTTCAACAACCCCATTAGCTATGTCAACAACTGTAGAAAGAGGTGACAGGTCATAGGCGAAACCTGCAATGGCACTAATCCAGCCACCGCTCTCTTCTTCCTCTTCAGCTTGAGGTTTTTGTTCTCCTTCACTGGATAAGCTTGAGTTATCTTGTGTACCATCGCTTTTATCCGAATCACTGCCTCCTTTTCCACCACTTACTGCTCCATTCTTATCACCAGTAGAATCGCTGCTTGAAGTATCACTACCAACGTCACAACTGCTGCTCGCATTACTTCCGTCAGCATCTGAGCAGAAATACCCTTTTGGATCAGTATACTTCAATGGGTTATTCATTACATAAGAATAACGGTTGAAGCTATTGACCACATAGGGTGATTGCACCAATGGGTCCGCACTGACAAAACGGCCAAGTTCTTGGTCATATACCCGACCATTCATGTGGATCAAGCCAACTTCGGTTATTTCCTCATGTCCTGTGTAACCTCGGTTTGTGATCGCCGCTTGGATAACGCTGGCTGCGCTGCTGTCTTGCCACAGAACATGGCGCTGCTTGCCCCACGTATCATAACTGCGTTTTTCCACCACAAGGCCGTAGCCATCGGTCACCATGTCTACCGATTCAAGGGCATCGTAATGCAGGTAACGGATCTGCTTATTCTTCAGCTTGTTATTGTTGTCTGTGCTTTGCGTATTAAGCGCAATCAACTTACCGTCAGCGAAAACAAAATGTTGGTGTTGTATTTCACCGGTTTTCAGGTTTTTCACTCGCTCATACGTCTTACCGAAGTAGAACGTCACGGTACCATCCGACGAACGCTTTAAGTAACGTTCATGATTGGCATCATACGAGAATTCAACCGTCTTACCTTTACGAATAATTTTGGTCGGTTTATTGTATGGAGACCAACGTAAAATGCGTTCCTCGGTTTTACTGCCTTTCGCTTTGGCACTGAGCATGTTACCCGCCGCATCATACTGATACGACAAGCCGTTTGCCTGTGTCACCGCATGAGGTCCAGCGCCTATGCCTGAGTATTGGTAATCCCCAATATCCGACTTATAAACAATGTTCCCCAACTTATCGTAGCGATAGCTGCGCTTCCCTGTTAGGTCCGGGTTGTTTAAACCATGCTGCGTTTTATCAGCCAATGCGATCGTATTGCTGTCAACACGGTCAAGTGCATCGTAAGTCCAGCGGTCAGTAATACCCAGTTGTTCATCATAACGCTCGGTCACATTATTGTGATTGTCATATTGATAACGTAGTTGACGAATGTGCGGCGCACGTGATGGTTTACTCACGCCATCGGAGCTGAACACTTTATCTGCTTCATAAGTGGCAATTACGTTCACTCGACCAGTATCGGCATCGTGCTCGTAGGTGTTCATCAAACCGTTACCCAGCATTTCACTTAGGGTATGGTCAAATGCATCCGTCGACTGGCGCTGCCAATAGTAAACATAAGCCTCATTCTTATTGGCTGCTGCCAATTCTGAATTAGTCAAGATCGTGTCCAGCATATCAGCTTGGCTTACACCGCCGCTACTTTTGCATCGACCTCTTAAGCTGGCATTAACGCGATCGCCTCCCAACGTATTGGCAAAATCACAGTACACACCACTGAGTTTGGCGACTTTACTGACGAGACCCAATAAATCACTCGCTAACGTTCGATATTCCTTATATTGACGATGGGCAATATTGGCCGCTTGCTCTAAGTCTTCAGCAGCAAACAGTAATTCTCCACGTAAGCTGTCATCCGCTTTGGCTGCGTAAATATCCCCTTGGCGCATCATATCAAGCGTGCCGTTACCGTCGTAGTCACCCGACATCAGCATGTCTTGCATCTGTGTCAGAGTCAGACCATCGAGGGCATTGTCCGGCACTGGGTTAGCGGTCATTTCATGCGTTGCTAATCCATCTTTGCTTCCGCTAGAGGTGAGTTCGGTATCGATACGGAAGATATCGCCCTCTAACGTGACATCCAATGGGATGGTGACGTCATCATGCAAAATTACCCATGTTGCAGGACGAAGGTAACAAGTTCCTTGCTGATCGCACCACTGTTTATAACGATGATGATCTTTTAGCTGATTGGCTGCCGCTTCATCTAGGTTAAATACATCGACCCGTTTATTGCGGTATTCAAAAAACTTATCTCGGAAGAAACTTTCTTGTTTTGCATAACGGCTCGCCCGTTGTAAATAGAGGTTCGCTTGATTGATTGACTGTTGGAGTAACTGACGAATGTCTTCACGGAATTTCGCGCTGGCGAAAATGTCATCTGCGAAGGTTTTCGGGCTTCTAACAGCTGAAACATAACCGTATTGGTTATACACATACTCCACCGCAAGGCGTTGATTATCAGGCTTACCCAGCTCCGATGTTTTTGTTTTGCCATCAGGTCTCACTTCCCGAGCGATACGTTCAAAGGCGTCGTAAGTGTACTGTGTTGAGAAGATTTCTTTACCAACGGTGACCGCTTTTTCTTGCAGTAAACCGGCCTGGTCATAGAAATAATCACTGCGTTGGCCTTTACCGCTCATCCACGACAGTGTACCTAAAGCACCACGCTCGTCATAGCGCCACTGCGAGGTTTCGCTGCCCTCTTTTTGAGACACCTTACGACCTAAGGTATCGTACTCGACTTGAGTCATGACCCCATTAGCATCACGCTTATACACTAGCTCACCGAGTGCATTATATCGATAATACCAATGCCCGATATCCGGATCATCCAATTGAGTGCGGTAACCAAGGTTATCGTATTGGATCTGAGTAACATTACCGGCGGAATCTTGCGTACGTTTTAGCTTACCGTCTGGGTAATATTCATAGGTTTGATAAGCCCCTAATGGCTCGTCTTTACGGATCACATGCCCCATCACATTGTGTGTGGTGCTGCGTTTAAAGCCGCGTGCATCCGTACCCTCAATACGGAACCCTTTATATTGCGTGGTAAAAATGGCTAATGTGCCGCGATTCGCAGGCTCAATACGACGAATTTCACGATCAAGCTTATCGTATTCAAACGTGACACGAGGCGCTTTCCCTTTTTGGTCAAGGAACTGAGCCGTCGTAACAAAGGTTTTATGACCTTGCCTATCCCAGCCAGTATCGACAACCACCCAACGCCCATCAAAAGCTCGGTGCAGTCGGCGCACTTCTCGGTCTGCATAATCATACTGCATCACCTGAGTCACACCATTGCTCTGTGTGGTCGTGACACAAGACGCCGTAGTGGATAAACGGTGTTCACATTGCGCACCCAGCTGATACGTTTGCTCAATGCGATTGTTTTTCCCAGGTAACGTTCTGCGTACTTCTCGACCAAACGCATCGTATTCGTAACGTGTAGTTCGGCCTTTAAGCGCACTGGTTTCACTCACTAAACGACCTTGCCCATCATAAACCGTCCTGGTCGTATGACCTTTGGCATTGGTGGTTGTTTTGAGTTTTAATCCGTTCGCTTCGAAGCCATAACGCGTGGTACGAGTGGGTAAGTCACTGCCAGATTGGCTCTCACTCACCACATTACCCCAGGCGTCATATTGGTAGGAAAGTACTAAGCGCCGGCCGCCTCCCATGCCCGTTTCGTATTCAGAGCCAGACGTGATGGCCTGACTAAGAAGCCCTTGGCTGTTATAATTGTAGTCATTTTGCGTGGTTTTACTTAATCCTGATTGATGGTCAGTGATGGTTTTCACACTGCGTGAGCGTGCACCAACCTTCCAGTACTCTTGGCCGGTTTGGGTGACCGATTGAGCCACGCTGTTGGTTGTAGTACTCAGCTCCAATTGACTGTCTCCAATCACATTGCCTAGCTGATACTGCCCACATGGCGTTAAGCTTTGACGGTCAAATTCCGCCTGACTGACTTGGCTCAGTTCTCCTGTTTGTTGAGTAATACCGTTGTATGGATCACGAGAAGTTCCTGTGACACGATAACGAAAACGTTCTTGGTGTTGCGTCACAAAAATAGGTGTATCCACATCACCGTGGATCAAGACAAATCGATCTTCAGGCTTAAAATAGATGTCTTTATTCGTAGTTGAACAATACGCCGTCAGCCCATCTTGATAATGAGCAAACTTCGCCGCCATGTCCGACACCATATTTGAAGTAATGGTGTTGTAGGTGTAGGACGTTGTACTGTAGCCTTGAGACAAATATTGATTGTCCACACGAGTCGTAAAACGGTCTTTACTGTTTAACGCATTGCTGACCGTGGTTTCTTCGCGGGTGATCGCACCGAAAGTATTGATGGAACTGGATATCTGAGTGGTCTTCTGTAATACACCAGACTCAAACTGCTGCTTGGTGATCTTACTCGGATACACTTGGTAAGCGCCATTCCCCTTACCCACGGTTTGATACTCGTAGCTTGTTGAGGTGATTTTATCTGAGGCTTGATAAATAAACCGCCTTTTACCAACATGCTTGTAGACCTCAACTTTTTTCAGTTCTCCTGCTTTTTTCAAATCTAACTGGTTGTAATGGCTAACTGTTGTCGTCATTTCATAAGAATTAAGCCAAATACTGGTTAAGTTAAATGCTATGGATTCAACTTCCGTGATGGTTTCAAAACCTAAAAAACCGCCGCCTAAAGCGTGATACTTAGCCCCTTCATAGTTATATGAATAACGGGTTGGCAAAACTGATAATGAATAATATTGGCTCATTGGGTAACCCGCCCCTAATGGGATCTTAATGACCTCCCTGACTAAATAACGTACAGGGGTCGTATTTAAGAAAGGGTAATCAAAATAGCGCTTTTGAGTATGTGCCGTTTTATTTGTTGCAGAGCTATAGTTTATCTCAAAGGAATTTAAAGCCTCTTTAATGACTTTTATTCGGTTAAAAGCCATGCCTTCTGATTGGTATTTATACGAAGTTTGCTTATACGATTCGCCGATGCTACCAACATAATCTTCAATGCCATCGCCATTGATATCATCAACCAGATAGACGTCTTTTATACCAGCAACTGCACGTGATTTTTGGAAGTTAATTTTACCCGCTTCATTAGTCCAGCAAGTATTGTTCACGCAAAGATCAGGGTAACCATTACCATTAAAGTCTATAAAGTTAAGTGAATGCGATTTCCATCGTTTAACTATATGACTTTGTGAACTTATTGACTTAATAAAATTCTTTCCATCGAATAAATAAACCGACAGCCCTCCATTATTTAAATCAACAACAGAAAAGTCCAAATACCCATCGTTATTAATATCAGAGAATTTCACATGTGATGCTAAAAAAGCACGCCCTGCAATAGGTTCTGTACCATAAGTACGTTGCACTTTTATACCAAAAGGTTGGTGGTTTCGTTGAGATAGACTTACTTTGATCTCTCTACCCTGCAGATAAACCCAATCATCATGACCATCTTTGTCTATATCAAAAACCCTTACAGACCTTGGCCGCCGATTCCAACGTGGCTTATCTCGTAGTGATTGCTTTCCATCGCCATTAAAATCTCCAGCAAACTTGTGAGCTTGATCTTGTGAAAAGTCAACCATGACCCCATCAAGGTTTGGGGTATAACTAGCACCTAAAGTCTTTTCCAAAATTTCAGGCATACTTAAAGCAACATTGGCTTTATCCGATAGAAGATAGAGACTGTTGCCTCCGTTGCCAATAAAGCCCTTATTTTCCCAAGTAAAGGGAGGAACAATCACACTGGGGTTATCTATGCTCCCTTTCAATGCAACTCCTAATAATCCTGGTCCAGTGTAGGTTCCATTTGGCTGTAGAATTTTACCCGGTGTTCCTCTGTTTCTTCCGACATTATCCCAGTTAATTCTATTTAACTTAGGTTCAATGCCACTCCCAACTTGATAACCAGACGCTTTAATTACTTCGCCATACAACTCTTTTATGCCGTCTCTATCAACATCAAAATAGCGGGCATGAGCAAAATCCAGAGAAGATTTCTTTCTTAATGAGTCTTGGCTCACTTCTTCTACCCAATCAAACTCAATCGGCGTTGCACACTCTCCTTTGACAGAGCAATATTGTACTTGAGTTACCAAGCTACGCTCAGTTTGGTTAGAATAGCGATAATTAATGCCATAAGTGCCGATTTGTTTTGAATCAGCATCAAAAGTGACGACTTCCTTAAGTCGTTCAGTACGATTTAATAGGCTACCAAACAAATATTGTGAAGTTTTATCCTTACGGCCTTCGTACCGGAATTCAACTTTCCCCCCAACATAACTGATATTACGCAGTTGATGGATGCCCGCCGCATTCTCCTCGCGATATTGGTATTGAATATGATTATGTTTACTGGCGTCAGTTTTCTTATTGATCGCCCATTTGTAGACATGGGATTGATTTGGTAGTTCGACCCGAGAATCGGCACTGACCCCGTATTCTAAAACCGAGCCATCCGTGCGCCAAATTTTAAAGTAAGCCGGACCAGAGCCACCGCTATCCCCAAATGAAACAATTTTATCGTAACCATTCTTCTTAATACGATATTCGGTTAGATCTTTTCCATCCGCTCCGTTAACGGCGATCAGACGTTCGCCATCCAGACAGTAACGATCCTCTTGGTTAAAGCCTACTCCACCTTTTAAGCCGTCGATGTTTAAGTTTTTACCACAACGGTAGATGGTTGAATGTCCATGCAATTGCCAGCCGATCCCCATAAGGCCATTGGGTAAATTACTTTGATAACGCAAACTCAGCGCTGGCTGATGACCTGCTCGGCCTGATGAAATGCTAATGGGAACATTGTAAGTCGCATTACCAGCGCTGGTTTTGTATTCCCCTGATAGCTCTAGGGTCGGGGTTGAAGAGGCAGAAATCGCCTGCCCCGGCACGAATGAGGCAGCCAAAAGCACCCATATCATGGTTTTATTTATTAAATGGTTATTGCTCACCATTTGGTCCTTTTTGTGTATCGAGACGTTGTTGAAGTTGTTTAAATTGTTCTAATTGCAGCTCTAATTCAGCCAACTCATCAGGAATGGGATAGTTTTCAGGAATGTTTTCATCAGAAAATGCCTCAAGATCTCCGCGGATAAGCTCTAATTCAGGCTCGGCAACTTGCACTATGCCTGCTGCCATCGTTTGTTGCAGTTGGATCACCGGAGAAGGAAAAGCCACGTCATCACTGAGGGCCAATTCTTCACTACTCTGCTCTACCGGTTTATTTTGAGATTGGGCGTTTATTTCTGCTCTTTTTTGTTCTGGCTGCATAAGAAAATAACCAGCAGTAATGCTGCCTATTGCAATACCAACAAAGACAGAACGCCGTATGTATTGATTCATGTAAATGACCTGTTCGGTTATTTTTGAGCTAGATAAGATGCATAAGCTACGGGCACTGTTATACGCCAAGGGCTGGTGCCACATTCTTTAATCCAAAAGCCGATTGGTGTTTTAGCTGTATAAGCAGTTAAGGCCATGCTGTACATTTCCTTGAAGCCAAGTGAGTCTTTATCCAGCTTAACTCGGTCTGCCTTCTGACAATTTTTAGTGTTTATAAAGCCTTTGCTATAGATATAAACTTGACCATTTTCAACCTGAATACGCTCTATCATTTGAGAAGAAGTATCGGCATATGTATTTAATGAAATAAGAAATGCAAAAAGTAATGAAAACTTTTTCAATGTTACTACCTCAAAATTATTTTTTAGATGATGAAGACGGTGGAAAGAAGGTAGTTTTTATAGAGCGATATACCCAATATGGCAGTGTTTTTTACCGCTCTTAGTCTCCCAATTACTGTAAATCGTAACGGGTCTGTCTGCGAGTCTTGCAGCAAGTAGTACACTTACATATGTTTCGTAATTCGAGTCAGACTCATTTAAATAGGCCCAAGTATGTTCATTTCCACAAAGAGGCTTATTTCCTTCCAATATCACTCTAAAGCCGAAGTTTTCACCATTAGTTACATGGATATTAGATATATTTCCTCTTACATCACCATGCCAAGCATTAGCAGCGTAGGAACAAAGAAGGACACAAGTAAGAAGTAAGTAACGCATATTTATTTCCTTATGGATTATTTTTAGTCACTCTGTAATAGAGTTAAAGCCTATTATTTTATTAGAAATAGAAATTTCACTCACAGGGATAGTTTTTTAATTTAAGATTGAAATGAGGTGCTCAGAAGGTTAGCGAAGAAACACCTTTAGTTTTCATAACAAGCTCACTAATCAAGATATAGATTTAAAATCTTAATCCAAGCTCCTTCACAGCCCAGTGTCGTAACGGTGAGACTTTGGCCTGATGATTTTGCAGCTATGATGACAGATTTAAGGACGGGATCTCCGGTTCTTAAACCCGCCCAACCGTTATTACCTGGACACTGCTTCGCTTCATTGGCTCTAGGAAAGCCACCTTTTAACTGTAATGCAATCGCACCATCTGGCGTTACATATACCCTATGTACTTGGTTTGAATCAGTAGAAAATGATGAGGATGCCGCGACTTTAAAAGTTGCTGTCAAAATCAGCATATATGCAAAGATGATTTTTTTCATTTAATCAATTCCCTTTAATCACTCAAGACCACTTCTCAACATTACATAATTCGGTTTCTCAGAGGCACCGTAGGACTTAAGATCACTGCAATTTTTAAGATTATAATATTGCAATCTCAAGGGCTTTTGAGCGGTTATCGCAGTAAGAACAATACCTGCCCAAGATTTGCATGTCTCAGGGCTTATATTGTTATGTGGTCGATTCATATTGCAAAGACCTACTGCATTTTTCCATGTTGTATTGATTATCAATGTACCAGAGTGCTCAACCCAACTATCTTTGACCTTCCCTTCACAAGAAATCGATTCAGCCGAAAGGGCGCTATTTGTAACAAGAGGGAGTGTAAGCAAGATTAAAGTTTTAATGTTTTTTATTTTGACTCTCATTCCATTTTCCTAATTTATTTATAAGGGCAAAAAATAATTCTGTTATTTTATTAGAAATGGAAATATATTTAAACCAATCTGATCAGTATTAAAAATAAATTTTAATTTAAAACTTCAAAAAATCAGGAATAATTCAATCTAAAATAAAAAAATTTGTCACAAAGAAAGTTTAAAATTACTATTTATTCAATTTCATTTATATTAATTCACTTCTGTACTTTTTTAGCCATGCTTAAACTAAGTTAATTCTAATATTAATACCATTACTAATGGGTACTGAAAAAGCCATAAAGTGAGATATTTTGGCTTACTGCAACAAGCCATAAGAATAAAGGAAGATACGCTCATAAAATTGATAATTTAATAATTGAAGATGTGTATGAGATGCCTATCTGAGCACCTCTTTTCATGCGTAAATTCCAAAGATATTGAAGAGTTCATTGAGGAAGGCGGATCTCTACTGCACCCTCAGCTTAGGCTCGTCACGACGTAACC
>NZ_BJXJ01000061.1 GCF_007990935.1 Vibrio sagamiensis NBRC 104589 | reverse complement strand
CGCCTTATGTTAAATCTTGTTGCATATGTTAATAAGTTGAAAAGTTCCCCTTATTACAAAGTGGCCAGTGGGGTGCTTTGTAATGGGTAAAAGCGTATTTTTGAGTCAAAAAAATCACGGTTTTAAGCACAAAAACACAGTAAAACTTTGTTACAAAACTGTGATTCCAATCAAACTTTTGAAGGAGAAAAAATCACCGATAAAGAGGCTGATAAATTATAGTCCGAGCATCGCTAATCGACGATGGGCAGGTGCGAATTATACCGATTCATCTTGTTGCATATATCAATTTCATGGTATGTTATTGATATGGCTAGCAAACCTAAGAGGTATCACGCAATGAGTAATAACTTGTTTTTCCGTGAATTGGTATGCGGTTTAAGCATCGAAGAGACAGCCGAGCTATGTTTCAAGAGTGTGAAAACAGTCAAACTTTGGGATAAGGGAAAACCGATCCCCCCAGAGTGTAAACGCCTAATGAGAATGAAGAGGTCAAAAGAGTTAGGCATCAGTAATGAATGGCAACAGTTCACAATGAGGAACGATCGCCTAGAACTTCCAACAGGCCAATTGGTCACACCGCATCAAATACTATTGGGTGTGGCACTGCTAGAACTTGGAGCCGAGAATGACAGAAGAGTGAGTCATAAGGTGATCAAGTATGCTAGGGCACTTAAAGAAATGATATAGATTAAATAAAGCTCCTAATACAGGAGCTTTTTAATAAATTAAATAAAATTAGTATAATATTAGGGGTGCTATATAAATAATTTGTGATAAAAAAAATTTACCGTCATGACAAAAAAATAAAGTTTGTTGATAAAAAAAGGAAAAGATAATCTATAAGCTTATTTAAAGGTTGAATGTTGAAGGTAAAAATGAGATTTGAAGTGATTAATGATTTTAAAAAAAAGAGTGAATATGAATTAATATCTTTCATAAATAATAGAACAAGTGAAAGAATACCAAATTATAGCTTATTACTAGGAGCTGGATGCTCAGTAACATCAGGAATAAAAACGGGGGAGCAATTAGTAGAGACTTGGAAAAAGGAATATTTCAAACAAATAAAGAAATCTGATGATTATACAGAAAAAGAATTAGAAGAGTTCCTGTCTAAACAAAGTTGGTACAAAAAAGAACACGAGTATTCGTCACTATTCGAAAAAATATATCACTTACCAATACATAGAAAAAAATTCATTCAACAACAAGTAGATAAAAAAATACCATCGATTGGATATGCATACTTAGTTTCACTTTGTGATGAAAATAATAAATTCTTCGATACGATATATACTACAAACTTTGATGATTTAATAAATGAGTCATTTTATCAATTTGGTCAAGAAAGACCGATATTATGTGCGCATGACTCATCAATTAAAAGTTTATCTGTCCATACTGGTAGACCTAAAATAATAAAGTTACACGGAGATTACCTATATGAAGTAAACGCAACGTTAGGTGAAACGGATAGACTAGATGAAAATACTGAGATGAAGTTTAGGGAGTTTTCTAAAGAGTTTGGTTTAGTAGTAATTGGATACTCTGGAAACGACAATTCAATAATGAATTGTATAGAAGCAATATTGAAAGAAGATAAATGCTTTGATAACGGTGTATATTGGTGTGTAAGAAAAGGAGAAGAAATAAGTAAGAGATTATCTGATTTAATAAATAATGATAAGGATAATAAAATATTTATAGTGGAAATAGATGGATTTGACCAGTTCATGGCAAAAGTAAATAACGAAGCAAGACAAGGTAAATCTATACTAAATAACTTTAGTGAAAAGAAGAGAGCGGATATAATTGAAAGTTTTTGTCAAGATAAATATAACTTAAGGGATGAGCAAATAATAAAAGATGATATATCTTTCTTAAGGCAAAAAAATGAGAAAAAAGCTTTAGTTGAAGCATTGACGAATTTATCCAAAGATAGTGCAGACGATGATATCTCAGATGCAGAACTTAATAATCTAATTGAAATAGATAGACTTACTAAAACTGATATAGATACAGCCAAAGCAGAATGTAAAAGATATTTAGAAGAAGATATAAACGATGCGTTTAAAGAAAGAATAATAAATAAGCTTGTAAGAATAAATATGCTTCTTGGAAGATCCTATGAATTAGAAGCGGCCACATGGTGTGATGAGCTGATAAAAATGGATAAATACGATGAAGTGCTTTTGATAAGGAAAGCGTATTTATTTAGCGATAAGGTTAAGACATATGAAACCCTAATGGAAGAATATGATAAATTCAAGAACAATGTAAAGTATTTGAATGCATTAAGTGAAATTCTCATAGATATAATAAGCTTGAAGTATAGTTATAAATATAATATTAATGATGCTAAGACTTATTTAGAGAAAAGCATAAGGCTTAATCCATCAATAAATAATCGAGCGCATTATATCATGTTTAACTTGATGGCTTTGGAAATAGAAAATATAACACAAGGTAAAGATAAAAAAGGCGAAGTTGAAAAGATTAGAGAGTCAGCAAGAGAAAAATTGAAATCTTTCAGAATAAACTCTGAAAGCATTCAGTATATGAAGTTAAGTATTCATAAAATAATTAATGAAAGAACTGTGGATTATGCTGATAAAATATTATCATCAATAATAAAACTATCTGAAAAATCAAACCAATCAATAAAAGAAAGTTTAGAAACAGTATTCAGTGGTGTGTTTTTCGACTTGCATAATTATGGCGGCGGGGAATATAGAAAACTGATGGAAAAATACATTTTAAGTGATTATTTTGGTAGGGACGAATCGATACATATAACGATGATGAAACTGCATTATCACATAAATGTATGTGATAATAATAAAAATGAAGCACAAAGAATAATTAATGAAATAGTAAATAGTAACAAATACCATCAATATAGTGAAAAAATAATCGATATCCTTCTTTATGCATTTGCAAACTCTGATGATGCTAAAGTATACATCGAGAACGTAAAAGATAAGATATCAAAACCTGAATATTATCTTGCGATATCAGAGATAGCCCAATACGAGGGTGAATACGGAGAGTCAATCAAACTATTAGATAAGGCATATAATTCAGGTATGGTTGAGTCGCAATATAAAATTCGTAAATCATATATTTACTTAACAGCAAAAGATTACAAGAAAGTTCTAGAGATAAATTTGAGTGATAAAAATCACGAAGAGTATGATATCTCAGTATTAGAAATTAACAAGCAATTTGCACTAAAAAAACTCGGAGAGCCAATAGACAAAACAGTCCTTAATGAAATCATTGCAAAATGTAAAAAAAATACCAAAGATGAAACTAAAAGTCCTCTTACAGAGGATAGGTGGATTTGTGCAAATATTATACTTGGGAGTAGCATACAGTATAGAACGCACATAGATAATAATATTAAATCTTATCCGAAAAAATATTTTGATTACAAAAGGTGGCCAATTTTAAAAAATGAAAAATTTAAAAGGCCTGAAGTAGGATTGAAAGTAGCAAGTTAACGACAAAACTTGAAGAATGGTGGAATTTACCCCCGTAATACAGGACGGGGGTTGGCTTCGCCTCCTGCGCTCGCTGCTCAGTCTCGCGACTCGCTCAGTCGTTGAAGCCACCAAAAGAACTCTAAAGAAAGTGCCATCTATATCCCTTAAATTTGATTTATCCTGGACAGACTGTGATAGCAAAACCTCAAGTCCTGGATGAATACCGGTTCGACTTTTGATTGCAGTTGTGGGAAGTTCAGTGGGTTGCTGTTGCTTTTGGCCCCTCTGGTGTTGTGAGTCTCTGCAAGGGTTATTCTATAGGATGCGAGGGAGGTTAGGCGCTTGCTGGTTATGTGTCGCACGCAGTTTGAGGATAGGCATTCGCTTGAAGTTCGGCAACGCATGGTCACTGGATGTTACGTTCTCTGGTGTGCAGTAGCTTTTAAAGCCTGACAGCGTTTTGAGTTCTGGCGTGTCTCGCTTCGCTTATCCCTGTCGGGCCTGTGTGGTGAGTTAGGCGCAAAACAATGGCAGCATGCCCCTTGCTGGTTTGCCTGATGAGTCACTGAATCAATCGTCACGGCGCTGGCCGTGACGATTGACTGAACAGCCGCTTAGTTCCTCATCTTACCTATTGCTTTGTGATATCCATCATCGAAAACTAAATTTGATTCATCAAAAGTCTGCTATGATTAAATAATCAAAACAGAGAAATGATTAATCAAAATAAGGGAATGATAATGCAGATTAAGGACTTAAAAATACTCTTCGATGCAGGTGCAGTAAAAAAAGCAACTGTGGTTTCCGCTCCTTTGGAAGGTGGTTATCACTTACTGATTGATAAACATGTCTTACAAGCTCAAAGAGGTGGTGACAGGCTTTTTAAAACACTTGATGCAGCTTGTGAGTCAGCTTCGAACATTGGATTTAAGCGTATTGAAGTATGTTTGTAAGTGAAAAGGTCTCAATCGGCAACGGTGCTATCCGTGCCGATTAATTGACTGCTTGTCTATTTTCTTCTGTATCGGTCACTTCGCAGACTAACAAGCCCGCAAACCAACACCACCAACATAATCTCTAGGTAGATCTCGTAAGCCGTTATGAACCAATCGCCTTCCATCATTACCACCATCACATTAAATATGAATTATCAGTCATCGACTTACTGCGCTTTTCTTCAAGTTGTGCAAAATCAGTCTCAACCTCTTCAATTTGGCCGTCAGGTTGGCTTGGTTCGCAAGTGAGCAAGCTTTTCCTATCGTCCTGTTTTAAGATCATCAAACATTCATGAATCACTTCAAACTTGACACCGACAGCCTCCAAATATTTTTGGTTGACCGAGTATAAGCCGTCAGAGGCATAGATGTTGATGATCACGTCATACTCTCGGTTAACGTAACTTTTACCTTTAACAACAACGGTTTTCTTTGCACTGTGAAAGCCAGACAAATAAGCCGACTCTAAGCCTTCAAAGTAAAGGATCTCTTTTACAGGAACATAAGTAGGACGCCCTTGCTCAGAATTCGAATGATGATCCCCACGGCCAGATATATCATGAATGCTTTGATGATCTTCTTTAACGCTGGGAACCGAACCAGATTGAACAACTTGGCTATCAGTCTGCGTTTTAGGTTCATTTGTTGAAACCGGACTTTCATTTTGAGAAAGAAGATCAAAAGCGACATAGCAAAAGTACCCCATACAAGAAAAGATGATGAACAAAGTGAATAAGAACTTGGGAGATTTAAATAGGGGATTCAAACCACCTGACTTGGTGATGGCTCCCGTTCCGGTCGACTTATAAAGCAGGTGCGCTTCTAGTGGTATTTTCTGAGTAAAGAGCCCTGCATCTTTTTTAGTGGGTATCACTGGCTTAGTGACGTTAACAGGATGCTGATAGATATAAGGCTTTCGTTTAGCAAAGAACATCTTGTCACGGTTCTTATGAAAGAAAGCTTGTTCAGCACAGGCTTTGATAGAGCTGTCTATCTGTTGCCAATCTGGAGAGAGTAATTCGATATCCCAATTGTACTTACGATGACGCATAAAACCTTCATTGTAAGTGAGTGGGTAGATGATCCTTCCTTGGCTGTCATATTCTGCACATCCTAAATCATCCACTTCTGATTCTTTCAATGTGGTCATATCGACAGGAACGTGTCGAGAATGGAAAAACTCAGAATACCAATCAGGCAAATGCGGTAAGAATTCCTCTAAAGGTCGATGCTTTATCTTGCGGCCATCGAAGCCGACATTCTTTGAAAAGATATCTTGGCACTCATCAATCACAATCAATGAATTTAAAGGACACCAACAAAAGAAATGCTGCCATAAATCAATGCCAACCTCAGAGCGTGAGAAGATGCGAATGAGTTTAGTCGAGGAGGGGAATTGGATATTTAAACGCTCTTCAATGACATGTAATGGTTCCATACCTTCAAGGTTTGTGACCACCACACGACCCGCTTTTAATGCTGGCAGAATAGAAAACCAAGCGGTGTAAGCACTTTTGTAAGAGCCATTTCCCCCCGTTCTTATTGTGATCGCCATTATCGAGACATCCTTATCACTATTGCGGTGGTGAAACAGTTTATGTAGAGAGCGATACCTTCAGGATACTTGAATAGATGCGCCCAATATCTTATCTCTGAAGGCAATTTATTAAAGAGCTCAGTCAATAACGTTGCAAATCCAATCTCTTCTAATAAAGCCTTAGCAACGAGAAATGAAAAGCGTAAAAAATAAAGCTGTGAAGCAAGTTTCATCTTAATCAACCACACTTCAAGCCAGACAAATATCTGCTCCAAAAAGGTGCCAAGGTTTTCAAGGTAATTCAGAACAGTAGCACCGAGATAAGCAATATATTCAAAAAATTCTATCATCAGAAAGCCCTCATAATTTCACGTAGGCCAGCGAAGCCAAACAAAAACAAAATGACAGGTGAGATGATTCCAGCGTTTTCACGTAAAGTTGTGAACACCTTATTTTCATACTCGCCCCAAGTAAGTTGTAAATCATGTGAATTGAACATTCCGTCAGCTAAGTCATTAGAAAAATTAAAGTAATCTTTGATTTCTTCGAGCTGGGATTCTAAGTCGCCTTGTAAGGTCTCGATATCATCCTTTAGGGCTAGGAAGGGTTCGTCAGAAAGAACATTAATAGGTTCTCTCCCGTCTTGAAATAACACGTCACCCTCGGTTAATTTTTTTAGGCTATTGAGTAAATCAGAAAAGCCTTTTTCATTGGTTTCTTCTAAGTTGGCTAATCCGTCACTCACTTGACCTAGGTTGTCGGCTAAACCACTTTCGAATTGACCCGTTTGGCGGTTGATAGCGTCAGTAACGTTAGTCGAGTGAGCATTGACCGTGTCTTCAAAAGCTTTGGCGATATCTTCCGTGTTTTTATCAATAGCTTGTTGGTTGGAGTCCTTTAATTGCTCAAGAGCCGTTAGCGATTCACCATGATTACGATTCATATCATTGTTGATGCTGGTCAGTTGTTGGTTCATATCAGCATTCAGTGCTTGGATAGAGTCGTTGATATCTTGATTATCTTCCACTGGCGGAGGCGTTGAGCTACCACCGTCAGAACTGCCGTTACCAGAGCCGTTACTTGGCGGAGTTCCATTACCATTACCATTATCATTGCCGTCATCATTATTGTTTGAGTCGTCGTTGTTTGGTGGCTGCTCTCCATCGCACTCAGGCCAATCAGGGCTAGTAATGGTGCAGGGCGTTGGGGGCGCTTCATCACAAAAGTTATTCGATGTATTACAGCACTTGCCTAAACGATCATTCCAATCATCTGAAGATGAGTCGCATTGCTGGTCATCATCATTACTGCAAGCGGGCCAATTGGGTGTACCTGGCAAACAGGCATCCGGCGGAGGGGCGCAATAGGTTGATAAGCTATTGTTCTCATCGTTGCAGGAAATTTCAGCCGTGTAGCCATTACCTTTGGCCGCACACGAATCTCGAAAGCGCTGCATTTCATCGAGTACATCGGGTTGCTGACAATAAGGTGGCGGAGGCTCTTCACACACACCTGTTTGAGTGTTTCGCTCAAAACCAGAAGGGCAAGGCTCTAACTTTATGGCAAGGATTTTACCTATATAGGATTGGTTGCGGTGATTGAGAAAAGTCACATTCAGATGCCCTCTAAATATTTCCGCATATTGGCAAGTTCGACCATCAACCCGTTTTCCACCGAGGTTAACTGAATAGTCACCGGAAACAATGTCGCCAACCTTAAGACCAGTACAAAGCGTAACAACATTACCATTGCGGCCCATTGATAAAAGCCGATAGTAGTCAGCCTCAACGCTGAAAATACACAAAAAGGACAATGAAAAAGTGAAGATTTGTTTGATACACATAAGAAATTAACCCAATAAAAAACGCCTCACTAGGAGGCGTTGATTCCAGATTTGACACCGCTGATAAATGCCCCGACATGGGCAAGAGCAAACAGCAGTGTCAGAATGGCGGTCATTGTCTCCTGAATCATGAACGCATAGCGCCCGTCATCATTTTCAGGCCAAAGCCAATCGCAGCCATTGAAAGCAGGCCGACAACAACTAATGTGTAGTTGGTTTGTCCTGTAGTAACCGCGCCACTGATAGCACCAGATACGTTAGAGGAATCGTCAGCAAGAGCAGCACCAGAGATAAGCGCACCTGTTAACGCGATGGCTTGAGTACCTAGCTTTTTAATGCCAAATTGTTTAACTGTGTTGTTAGTTTTCATAGGTTTGTTCTCCATTTATATTTAAGGTTTAGGCTTTCCCAAGCCCTTTAAGGATTCGGCCTAGCACATGGCCAGACGCGAAAGAGAGCAGCACATAACCTGTGATTTCAGCGAAAAATGCTGCATCAATATCAAAGCTTAAGTTTGCGTTAAGACTCATTTGCTCAAGTTCATCACGACTCACAAGAACAAAGGAGCAATTATCAAGCGGCTCATAAGGCAAGGCTTTAACCGCGCCGTTATTGAGAATTTGAGCGCAAACTGAAACGGTCATTATTTACCCTTCATTGATACTTCGAAGTGCTTTTTGATTTCAGCATCGACTGGGATTAACTCAGTTACTACTGCACCCGACAAAGGATCTTCTGGGTTTATCTCTAAGCGCAATTCATACTCACGACGTGGAACTAACGCGCCCGTACGTTCGAGAAGTAGTGCATATTCATGATCAATCATTAATGGTTGGTCCCACTGCGGATTGACATCACCAGATTCTCCAATGGTGCGGCGCTTAAATTTCTCTGCATTAATTTCACGCAGAGGGCGCGATATATTAAGTTGCGCGCTGTCGCCTCGCGCTGAGTTCCATGTAATATCCATACCTAGAACGAAAACAGATTTAGCCATGTGTTAAGTCTCCAATATGTGAGTCACCAACTTTCCATAGGTATCAGGGAAGGTGAATTTTGTTCCATCGCGAATGAGAGAACCGATTACTGTTTCAATGTCACCCTCATAGAATTCGATGAGGGAATTAAGTGTTTTTCCATACTGTCGGCGCATCCAATGCGCAGAGGCCAACAGGTCTAAAGCAACGCGTTTGGTTGGCTTTGGTTTGGTGTCTACCTTACGAGCTGAAGAGATAGAGGCAGCAAAGTCATTGATGGCCGCAAAAGCCCCATCAGGATTCAAAAGAACATCAATGTTCCATTTTTTAAGTTCAACTTCAGAGCGATACCAAGTGAGGCCCGTTTGTGACAAGTTCTGCTCTAATGCCTTGTTGTAGATGCGCCAATAGACGCGAGAAGTCCGAGAACCAACAGAATATTGCTCACGTGTATATTCCGGCTTACCTTTGACAATCTTGGATATCGTTACCTGTTCATGCAGTACTGGAGGACGGCCACGGGCAGAGGTTCGAAAGGCACCATCAAGCCAAGCTTTTTTGGCATAGTTACAATCAAACAACCCGTCATAATCGTCATAGGCCAAATCAACCCGCGCCAGTGTTTGAACACCGAGAACATTACTAAGCCAATCGTGAATGACATAGCGAGAGTTACGAGCAAACATGTGCTTACAGCCAGTACCATTAATTTGAAAATGTACTGTGTCGTTATTGCCACCAATGCCAACATAACCGCAGAAATCTTCACCTGTCTCAGAAGTCAATTTCATGGACTCGGTATAAAACTGAAAGCCAAGACCACGAGGAGCAGACAAAGACAAACCCAATACCTGATTGGTGAAAATGCGCAAAGTCTCTTCTAAGTAGTTGCGGTAACAAAACTCGTAGGCCGTGTTGTACTGTTCAATCTCTTCAGCCGTCTTCGCAACTGTCGAATCAAAGCGAGGTGGAGCAGGGAACTTAGGCGAACGTACCGCACGCTTAAGCAAGCTTTTCTTTGGTAGCCCTTTAACGACCTCATTCTTGTGACGCTTAGCCAAGCCGTGATAACAGTGGCGAAGGTCTTTGACTGAGAACGTAAAGCATAAGTAGTCAATGTGTATTAACTCAGGTACTGAGGTGATCACTTTAGTTGTTGTAGTCATCGAAAACCCCCAAAGCCAAACGTTCTTGATGAGTGGTATTGGTGATAGACACCAATGTGAAATGGTCAAAATGCGTTAACGCCCAAAACTCTAAGTGAGAGATGGATTTGAACAAGTCCCAGTCATTGCAGCCCTTAACCAACACGGACACCGTATAGTCAGGTAACAAATCAAAGTAGATGGTTTGCGTATTCATAGTTAGGCCGCCAAAGGTTGAAAAATTAGCGAAGTGTTCGAGCACTGAGGTTCGACATAATGAGCCACTGGTAACAAGTGAATATCCGCACTCGTTGGGACGGTTTCATTAGTGGCTTGCTTTTCCTTTAGAACGTCAAGAATGTTATTCACGGCCTCATTAGTGAACTCAACATAAGTGACGCCGTCACGTTCTTGCTGTGTTTTACCTAGATGGTTGACGCCAAGCTTTTTGAGGTAACGTCGAATCGATTTCGCAGGATTTGGCATAGAACGTGAAACGGTTTTAATGATTAGGTTGCCAGCTTGAAGAGAAAAACGAAGTGACCCAATAAAACGAGCGTTAGCTTGATTGGCCGATTTGGTAACAGATTGATTGACGCGCTTGGTTGAAGCTTGTAAGCGTTCGTGTTCCTGCTTTTGTTTTTGCAAGCTGGCTCTATGCGCTTTTTGTTTTAAGTCGTTCTTAAGCTGGTTGAAATATTCGAAACAAGAGACGGCCAAATCAGTTAGTAAACCACCTTCAGAGCACATTGATTGCCCAAGGTGCTTACGGAAAAAGACACCAGTTAGGCGAGGGTTGAGCTGAGCTTCTTTCTCTATGAGGGCTTTAATTTTTTCCGTAAGCATAAGTCTTTTTCCTAAAGCAAAGATTAACTTGGTGACAACGTAACAAAACTAGCTAAACTAATGATAATGATGTTACTTAAAGGTTGCCGTTGTCAGTTGAGACCTAATCATGTGTATTTAGGGCAAAAGCCCAAGCTAAAGCGGTCAACTGATTACGATTTTTCGTAAGTCTAATTACGGTTTGCCGTAATTGCCAGATGCGAAATTTCGCAATATTCAGGCTAAAATTTGGTAAATGGAGGTATCCCGATGTATCAAAGTCAGCTGTTAGATGCCTATAAAAAGGCGAAAAATTACATACAAGATAAGCAAATAGCTCATGATTTGAATGTAAATGCATCTCGCATTAGTGAAATGCGCAAAGGAAGACGCTATATATCTGATTCTGAAGCAATTTATTTAGCCAAGAATTCAGGAATTGACCCAGAGATCGCTTTACTAGGTTGCCATGCTGACCGCAATGAAAACCCACAGATTAAAGCCGTGTGGGAAAACATTGCAAAAAAATTTAATGGGCTTGGTTTATCAGGTATATCAGCGGTTTGCGCCGTTTTTGTGTCTACAGAAGCAAGCCCAGCTGGATCTATGATTAGGTGCGTATTATG